>NZ_JAJCPX010000001.1:0-235669 GCF_020563125.1 Longicatena sp. 210702-DFI.1.196
GAAACTCTATGATAATTTAGAGGTATCGCTTATCCCTACGATAATTTAGATATCCAGTTTTTTTCATATACGTTTTACCACATGTAGCTTTTTGTTTATACAGATGGTGCATGTTCATAATAAAAAACACAGTTTCTTATGACAACATGGAATCTTTGGTAATTGGGTAGTTATCCTTGTTGCTTGGCTCATAGATGCAAAATCTCAGAAAGCAAATGATATGATCTGTAACTGTTGTTTAAAAAGCTGAAACGACATAACTAGCCGGTTTTCATATTGTGAATAAAGGGATGTGAGATAGAAAAATATGTTAAAAAACATTTTGGACAGTTTTAAGCTATCTTGTGTTGTTCACGGTTGATAACAGCAATTTTTGTATATTGGTTAGCATATAAGAGGCAATATGTAGTACATCAAACATTGTTTAAAATACAGTTGTTATTAAGGATGAAACGGTATATGAAATAGAGTGAATCCTTTCGTTTTATCGTTCTTCTTTGTGGAACAGCTATTCTGTATTATAATAAGGGTAGCAACGACATATCCTAACAGAGAAAGAAGGATGAATATGAAAATCACGTTACAACAAAAAATAATAGAAATCACCAAAGATACGCCAGTGGAAAAGCTTATTCCGGCAGAAGAAAAAGCAAATGTCTATGCCATTGTCTTCAATGGGAAGCTCCATGATGTGAAGTATTGTTTAAAGGAAGAAGGAGATCTTTCCTTTGTTTATGCGGATAGTGAGATAGGAAAACAAATTTATGAACGATCTTTGAGCTTTTTATTTATTGCAGCTGTGCATCGCTTATACCCTAAAGCGCATGTGTGTATTGAACATGCGCTAAGTAATGGTTTGTTTTGTGAAGTGGAACAGCAAGGTTATTTAACACCTGAGGATGTTTTTCAAATTGAACAGACCATGAAAGAGATGACCAGGGAAAAGATGGCGATCTTACGCAGCGTCGTGCCTACAAAAGAAGCCGTAGCTTTTTTTGAAGCATGCGGGATGTTGCATAAGGCAAGCTTATTGCGAAATCGCCATAGTAAAACAAGTAGCATATATCATTTAGAAGATGTCAATGATTATTTTTATGGTATCATGCTGCCAAACACCAGTTATCTGACGCATTTTGCATTGCGCTATTATGCCCCCGGTATTTGGTTATCACCACAAGAACACTTTGTGAATCAGGGAAAGATGTTCCAAGTATTTCAAGAATTTGAGGCCTGGGGAAAAGCCATCGGCGTATCACATATAGCGCAGCTAAACCAGAAAATTATGGAAGGAAAGATGGATGAGTTGGTGTTAATGAGTGAAACGATGGTCGAAAAGAAATTAGAGGATATTGCAGTGAAAATGTTAAAAGAGCATGCAGGTACTCGTTTTATTTTAATAGCCGGCCCTAGTTCAGCAGGGAAAACAACGTTTTCAAAGCGCTTATCCATCCATTTGAAAATACATGGGAAAGAACCTATTGCTATATCCATGGATGATTTTTATAAAAACCGTGAGGATTGTCCAAAATTGCCGGATGGCAGTTATGACTTTGAATCGTTAGAAGCTTTAGATCTGGAGCTGTTTAATGAAACGATGTTAAAGTTATTGCATAACCTTCCAGCTCGTATGCCGCATTTTAATTTTAAAACAGGAAAACGTGAGTGGAGAGAAACGTTATGCATGCAACAGGATCAGCTTTTAATTATAGAAGGCATTCATGGATTAAATCCAACGACAAGTGCTTATATACCAGATTCAGCAAAATTCCGTATTTATATCAATGCATTGACGCATCTCAATTTAGATGATCATAATCGTATTCCAACAAGTGATTATCGTTTAATACGTCGTATCGCACGAGATTATCAATCTCGCGGTTGGAGTGCTGCAGAAACGATTCATTCATGGAAAAATGTCCGTTATGGCGAAGATCGCTATATTTATCCATATCAAGAAGAAGCAGATGCCATTTTCAATAGTTCTATGGTCTATGAATTAGCAGTATTAAAGCCTATTGTTCTTCCTTTGTTAGAAGAAGTTGACATAAAGGAAGAAGCGTATCTGGAAGCGAATCGTCTGCATAAGCTATTAGACTATTTCTTGACTGGGGATTCCTCAGCCATTCCACGCAGCTCTATTTTGGCAGAGTTTATTGGGAATAGCATCTTTGATGTATCGTAATTTTAGCAATCCAAAGGAGCAGACTTCTGCTCTTTTTGCTTGCTGATGTCTCATTAAATTTTAGATTGTACGTGAAGGTTTAGAGAATAAAAAAAAACAGGTTTCCCTGTTTAAATCACTCTTAGATAGCGTTTTTGTTCTTTAATGTTTTCAATGCACGAGCACTAATACGGATCGTTTGAGGTTTCCCATCAACAACGACTTTAACCTTCTGTAAATTTACATTCCAGTTACGACGAGATGCACGCATAGAGTGAGAGCGTTTATTACCTGATAAAGGACCTTTACCTGTAATTGCACAAACTTTTGACATACCGTTTACCTCCTTCCGTATAATACTTAACATAATTCGCTTAAATATCATACCATTTAAGATTATAAAATGCAAGAATATTTTTTATTTTTATTTATCTGTTGATCACCCTTAAGGATATGTTTGTAAAACGGTGATTTTAAAGGGTTTTCAATCAATTTTAAGGAAGGATAGCGGGCTAGTAGTAAGGATGTGTAATATTTACCAATTGCATTCATGAAAGGGCTGTTCTATAATTAGACTGAGTTATTATAACAAAAGGAATGATGGTATGAGAAAAACAAAGGTATTTACAATCTTTCTTGGGGTAAGTTTACTGGCAGTTAACGTTATGCCAAATATAGAAAAAAAGCTGTTTGCAGAAGAAGAACATTCAGAAACTAGGAAGGGTTCTTCTTATGGCGATCAAACAGGTATGTTTTTAAAGATGGATGAAGATGGAAAAATCACTTATGTAAAAGCGAATCCAGAGGGCATCAAAGAGGACATTACCTTGCCGGAAGAAACTGATGAAGAGGTAACGTTTGATGTGGAAATGGAAACCAAAGATGGAGCTAGTGCAGAGGTTGGCCATTATGATACCATTGAGGATGCGGTAAAGACAGCAAATATGTTACAGCTAACACGCAGCATGATGCGTTCAGCAAATAGTGATGTAGATGTTTCTGTGTATAGTAAGAATGTATTACGCAGCACTACCAAACCATCTATCGTAAAATTTAAAGTGTTGGATGGTGGAATGACAACACCATATAAGGAAGTCGATACCAATATCAGTGGGTATACGAGTGCCGTTTATGCGGTAGATGCAGCCTACCTTGGCACAGTGGATGGGAAGGTCAAGTTTCGTATGGCCGGAGTTACCGGTTTGGTGGATGCGAAATATGTTACTATTCAGGAATATACAGCAAAGATGAATGTCAGTTATTATTATGTGACAAAGAATAAACTCTATCATCAGATATTTACACCATATTACAGTTCATCTCAGCGCGTTGGAAATGCGCCAGCGTATTTGAAAGAGAATACAAAATATTTCAGCTATGACGGTCATTATTTTTATACTGCTTTTGAAACCATGATCAATGATTATCAAAAGGATGTATACAGTCATGCGGTTAATAAGGAATCACCTTATTATAATTACTATCAGTTTCTTTCTATGCGTACGGTATCTAGTTTTACAGCAGATCATTTAAATAAACGTTTGTTAGAAGGTACGACAAATACGAAATCAAAGCTGCGAAATCGTGGCGTAGATTTTATCAATGCACAACAATATGGTACAAATGCAGCTTTGGCTTTTGGTTTGGCAGTGAATGAAAGTGCTTGGGGCAATAGCTCTATCGCACAGGAAAAAAACAACATCTTTGGATTAAATGCTGTGGATACCAGTCCGGGAACATCAGCGAATACATTCGCCTCAGTAGCGGCATGTATCAATGATTTTGCGAAAAACTGGGTGTCGCTTGGTTATACAGATCCATATGATTGGCGATATTATGGACCTCATCTTGGGGATAAACAAAGTGGTATGAATGTGCAATATGCTAGTGATCCTTACTGGGGGGAAAAAGCGGCAGCACAAGGTTATTTTTTAGAAGATCTTTCTGGTAAAAAGGACAGTGATAAGTACACCCTTGTGATTGACACCGGTGTAAAACCAATCAGTATATATAAGGATGCTAAAACCTCCAGCAAAGAATATTATCAAAACGGAAATAGCAATAGCAAGGTCATTCATCAATTCCCATTTGTTGTGTTAGATACGGTAAAAAACAGTCAAGGTACATGGTATAAAATACGTACAGACTGCATCTTAAAAGCAGATCGCAGTGCTAAGGATAATGATTCCAATGGTCTATATGATTACACATACAATTATGGATACATAAAGGTGAAAGACTCGATGATGGTCATTTATGAAGGTAATCAAGATGCTAACCATGATAAGGTGCCTGACACACCGAATAAACCAGATGAAAAAGTTTTACCCGGAGATGTTAATGGTGATGGGAAATTATCTCCTGCTGACTATGTGAAAATCAAAAATCATATCATGGGTGTGACAAAATTAAAAGGAACGCCTTTAAAAGCAGCGGATGCAAATCAAGATGGTAAAATTTCACCAGCTGATTATGTAGTCGTTAAGAACAGGATCATGGGGAAATAGTGGAGGTAAAGATGAGAAAGAAAATAACAAAATTTCTGGCAGGTATCAGTGTTGCCATTTTAGCAGTAACAGTACTGAATCTGCCTAAAAAACATATCGCTGCAGCAGGCTTATCCGTATCTTGTAGTAGTTCAACAATTTATGTTGGAGATACTGTGACCTTTACGGTCAGTGTTTCTGGCGGAGCAGGTATGGTGGCTGTGAGTGGTGCTGCAAATGATTCTGATTGGTTTGAAAATAATTCTCGATCCTATACCGTAAAAGGAACCAGTGCTGGCAGTCTTAGCGTCTATGCTTCAGGAACGATTGCCGATTTTAATACGGAAAAGGATCAGTCATTGTCTTCTTCTTGTACCGTGGTGGTAAAAGAACGCAGCAAACCATCAAACAACAATAATAATAGTTCAAGTAATTCAGGAAATAATGATACTCCACAGAACAATAATGATGATTATAACAATGCTCCTTCCAATAATGATACACCAAAGAATGAGCCTAGTAATAAAACAGAGAAACCAAAAGAAGAAAAGAAAAATAAGGATAGTTCCTTGAAGTCTTTAAGTATCAGCGAAGGCAAATTATCACCGGCATTTCAAGCTGGAACAACTTCATATAAGGTTGATCTGCCTGGTAGTGTAGATACACTAAAGGTCAGTGCAGCAGCAAATAACAGCAAGGCATCACTGCGTGGAATCGGGAAAAAGAAGTTAAAACCCGGTAATAATACGATTCAAGTGATATGTACTGCAGAAAATGGGACATCGACAACCTATACGATAAAAGTACATGTGGATGAAAAACCACTAGTCTTTGTAAATTATCAAGGGAAAAAACTTGGTGTTTCACGTTCAGCTGCGAAATTGTCTAAGAAATTATTTGAGGAAACAAAGCTTACCATTGATGGAAAAGTCGTACCAGCTTGGACCAATAAAAGCTTACATATGACATTGTTGTATTTAGAAAACGATGATAAAAAAGACTTTTATTTTTATGATACGGAAAAGAAAGAAGTAACATCCATTTATCGCCCGGTGGGCTTACTTGGAGAAAATATTGCGATTATTGATGTACCAAAAGCGTTGCAAAAACGTACCGGTATGGTGTTTACAACAGTAAAGGTCGATGGAAAAGAACTTCCTGGTTGGACATATCAAGATAAGGCGTTTGCTGATTACGCATTGCTTTATGTAATGAATGATGCCGGTGATAAGGTGTATTATCAATATGAGAAAACAGGGAATACATTACAGCGGTATGCCGGTGGTGCGGCAATCACGCAGAATGCATATGAAAAATTACTAAAAGCACATGAGGAAGAAACGAAGCAGCTGAAACTGATCGTGTATGGTCTTTGTGCATTGAGTGCTATCCTTTTCTTGGCTATTCTTATCATATGTGTCAAGAAACGCAAACCAAAACATTTTAATAAGATTGATGTGAAGGGTAGACCATTATCAAAAAGCGCTGAAATAGAGCACGAAAGTTTGGTTAAAATGCAGCAAGAAGATGGAGAGAATTTCTAAGATTCTCTCTTTTTTAAAACGGCGGAGCAAGGAAAATCCTAAATCTGAAAAAAATATGACAAATTCCTGTAAAATGTTTTTTATCCACCATTTTTATGATATTATATATGAGTATAAGTGAAAACGTGTGTAAGGGGGTAAACCTTATGAATCGAAAGGAAATCTATGCCTCCGTAGAAATTGCCGATCATGAAATTCGCCTGATTGTTGGAGAATTTTATGATACCAGATTTAATATTCTGCGGGTTGAAAGAGCAGGGATTACTGGAATTGAAAAAAAGAAAATTATAGATGAACAAAATGTTGTAAATGGAATCATAAAAGCTGTGAAACAGGCGGAGGAATCGCTTGGTTATCATATTGAACGAGCATTGGTATCGTTACCGAGCGTCAATGTGGCCAGACATAATAAACGTGTTCATGTATTGCCACAGGCAAGCAGTAAACGTATTCGGTTAAGTGATATTCAAAAAGGACTGAATGAAGCGATTACATATAAACCAGATCCTGAATTAGAATTGGTGAATGTCGGCTGTATTAAATACATAACCAATGGTATTACTTCAAGAAAAATGCCAATCGATGAAATAAGTGATATGTTGATCATGGATGTTGATTTATTATTCGCAGATAAAGAAACCGTGTATTCCTATGCACGCTGTATCGAAAAAGCTGGTTTAGAAATTCTGGATGTATGTTTGGATTCTTATGCCATTGCCCAAGAAGCAGCGGTTTTTGAGCAGACGGTTGATAAATATGTCATATTAATTGATTTAGCTCGACAGAATACTACACTTTCTTTATTTACGCATGGTAAACTTGTAAACTGCGAGGTATTAGAAGATGGATATGGCAAATGGTTAGCAAAGCTTTGTGAAGAAAACCATTTATCGCCACATGTCGGTTATCGCTTGGTACAAAATACTTGCTGTTTAAAAGAACATGAAGCAAAGGATACGATTATTTATGTTTGGAGTGAAGGCAAAGAGCAGAAACAGCTGAGTGAAAAGCAAGTATGTCAGCTGGTTGCGCCATACATTCATGAATGGATCCAAGGCATTAATGAAGCCTGTGCACCAATTATTGAGAGTGGCGATGTTCGCTATCTAATCACAGGAGAAGGCTGTGAGATTCAGGCAGTTGAACCGTTGTTCGATGAATTAAATGCGCCTTGGCAGCTATATGTGCCACAGACGATTGGAGCTAGAGATTGTTCCTTAGTAACTTGCTTAGGCTTATTTTACAGTTGGAAGGAACAGATAGATATTCGCAATGATCAACGTACAAGCTGTGCTGATGCAGAAGTAGAACAGGTTGTGGAAACTATACGCCGTAAGACGTCCACACAGGATGAAGAAGGCGGATTTACGAAGAAATTGAAAAGCATTCTGTTGAATGATCGATAAAAGAAGAGAGAGCGAGGAATAAAGATGAGTGATTTACAGTTTGAACAGGTAGCAAATATTAAAGTGTTTGGAATCGGCGGTGGCGGCTGTAATGCGGTGAACCGTATGGTGAGCGAAGGTGTTAAAGGGGTCGAGTTTTATGTGGCAAATACGGATTTACAGGCATTAAATATTTCTCCTGTAGAAAATAAACTGGTGCTTGGACGTGAGATTACCAAAGGTCTTGGAGCAGGCGCAAACCCGGAAATGGGAAGACGAGCTGCACAGGAAAATGAAAATGAAATTCGTGAGGCAATCAAAGGAAGTGACATGGTCTTTATAACTACCGGTTTAGGTGGAGGTACTGGTACTGGTGCTGCGCCATTATTTGCGAAGATAGCAAAAGAAGAAGGCGCATTGACTGTAGGTATCGTAACCAAACCATTTACCTTTGAAGGCAAGAAACGTATGAAGGCAGCTGAAGAAGGCTTAGCTGAAATGAAAGAATACGTAGATTCTTTGATTATCGTTTCTAATAATAACCTTATTGAGGTCATCGGACGAAGACCATTGACGGAAGCATTCCAGGCTGCTGATAATGTATTGCGTCAGGGCGTGCAGACGATTACGGATTTAATTGCCGTACCGGCATTGATCAATTTGGACTTCGCGGATGTTCGCACAATTATGGAAAATCAAGGCTCTGCATTAATTGGTATTGGTATGGCAGAAGGAGAAGACAAAGCACGTGCTGCAGCTGAAAAAGCTATTCAATCCCCATTGCTGGAGGCACAGATTACTGGTGCACGCAATGCTATTGTCAATATTACCGGTGGAGAATCTATCACCTTATTTGATGCTGAGGATGCTATGGCTTTAGTACGTGAGGCTGCTGGAAATGATATTGATGCTATCTTTGGTGTTGCGATCAATGAAAAACTAGGAGATTCTATCATTGTTACCGTCATTGCTACAGGTTTTGACGCTGATAAGAATGAAGAAGATGTCTTAGAAAAAGCATTCTCTTATTCTGCTGCTAAGGCTGCGCCAAAGCAAAGTGTAAAAGCATCAGAACCGGAAGTATATGCAACTTCACGCATAAATGATGCAAAAGAGGATGACAATGAAGGGATTCCTTCCTTCTTCACTAGAAGATAATGATGAAGTTTTATTACATAGATGATGCTATGTTTGAAGCCGGGGCATTTCAAGAAGAAATTCGTCATCGCTTTTTGTGCCATTTACGTAAAAATCAGGTGAAATTGATTTTGGTGAGTGCAGCTCATAAGGAGAATGGACGATACCGTAAGTTCCTTGAAGAATGTAAGAATATTTCCATCGTTCGCAGTCCAGCAATATTTGATGTGGATGGAATTTGTGGAACCTTGCATACTGGGTATGCGGCCATTGAGGGTTATCCAATTCAGCATGCATATTCGGGTACTTGCGTGGAATTTGATGAAAAAGAAAAAAAAGCGAAACGGATTTATCTGGATATGTTTGTGGATCATCATGAGGAAGAAAATTTTGATTTTCTGGTGGAAGAACTAGAAAAAGCCATTCAAGATAAAATCTTTGACATGAAGAAAAAGAAAGATGAAATAAATTAAATAATAAGAAAGTATGAAATAGCTGCGGTTGTTTTATACTTTTTTCTTTAGAACTCACTTGCGCCTTCTTCCTATGTGAAAACACCTTTTTTCAGTAGTTTTGTCATGTTTTGACGAAGTGTACATAGCATGCATGAAAGCATCATAAGGTGTAACTGAAGGAGGGATCGTATGCCGTATCGAAAGACGATTCAGGAGATAGAAACAGCTTGTCAAAGTGATCTTCATAAAGGATTGAGTGAAGAAGAGGCACAAAGAAGACAAAAAGAGCAAGGGAAAAATATTTTAAATAAGAAAAAGAAAGTAACGCTCTTACAAATGTTTCTGGAACAATTTCAGGATCCAATGGTCATTATATTGATTATTGGGGCAATCGTATCTATATTTTTAAAGGAATATATGGACGCTTGTATCATTTTGGTTGTGATCGTGTTAAATGCAATCATTGGTGTCATTCAAGAGTTTAAAGCAGAAAAAGCGATTGATGCTTTGGAAAAGTTATCAGAGCCAAAAGCGTATGTCCTGCGAGATGGCTATTTGAAAGAAATCAATTCCGAAGATTTAGTTGTGGGAGATATTGTAGAGCTGGAAGCAGGTCGTTATATACCTGCCGATATGCGTTTGCTCACCAGTACCAATTTAAAGGTGGAAGAAAGCACGCTAACTGGGGAAAGTGAGGCTATTGAAAAACAGGCAGATATTGTCTATCCGGATGAGATGCATATCGCGGATCAGCGCAACATGGTGTTCATGTCGACGTATGTTACATATGGTAAAGCACAAGGGATGGTCGTTCGCTGTGGGATGGACAGTGAGGTTGGCAAGATTGCCCGCATGCTGGATGAAACAAAAGAGGATATGACGCCTTTGCAGCAACGGTTGGCACATTTATCAAAGATTTTGGGAATGCTATCGTTAGGAGTTTGTGCGGCCATGTTTGTGGTTGCCATATTACAAGGGCGAAATCTTTTTGATATGCTGCTACTCTCCATTTCTTTGGCAGTGGCGGCTATTCCAGAAGGCTTACCAGCCGTTGTCACCATTGTGTTAGCATTAGGCGTTCAGGTCATGAGTAAGCAAAATGCCATCGTGCGCAAACTGCATGCGGTAGAAACATTGGGTTCTGTTAGTGTTATTTGTAGTGATAAGACCGGAACTTTAACACAGAATAAGATGCATGTGGTCAGCAGTTATGCCAATGGCATGTTGCAGGAAGTAAATGATGAATTATTGAAAGGTATGGTGCTTTGCAATGATGCCAGTATATCGCAAAATGAAGTATTAGGAGAGCCAACAGAAACAGCATTGTTATGCTTTGGTGAAAAACAAGGCTTTCATAAGAAGGACTTGGATATGAAATATGTCCGCGTCAATGAAATTCCTTTTGATTCTAATCGAAAAAGAATGACGACAATCCATCAGCATGAGCGAGAAGTTGTTGCTTATACGAAGGGAGCATTGGAAAAGATCTTAGCGATGTGCACCAGTGTTTGGCAGGATGGCAAGGCAGTACGCATGTCAAATTATGAAAAGCAGCGCATTTTAGAAGCCAGCCGTCAAGTGAGTGAAGATGCACAGCGGGTCTTGGCATTAGCAAGAAAAACATTGAAATCGCCTTATGAAGATGATGTTGAGAATAAGATGTGCTTCATTGGTTTTGTTGGTTTAATGGATCCACCGCGAGAAGAAGTTAAAGATGCTATTGCCCGATGTTATAAAGCCGGTATCCGTGTGGCGATGATCACCGGAGATCATCCTTTAACCGCATTAGCAATTGCCCGCAGACTTGGAATTGCCAAACAAGAGACAGAAGTGATTACCGGAAATCAGTTAGATGCGATGAGTGATGAGGAACTGTGTGCCAGTGTAAAAGGATATCGTGTGTTTGCCCGCGTGACACCGCAGCATAAAGTACGCATTGTTCAGGCTTTTAAACAAAATGATATGGTGGTAGCCATGGGGGGAGATGGAGTCAATGATGCGCCTTCCTTGAAACAGGCAGATATCGGTATCGCTATGGGACAGGGAGGGACCGATGTTTGTAAACAGGCGAGTGATATGATCTTGGCAGATGATAACTTTGCGACCATTGTGAAAGCTGTGGAAGAGGGCAGAGGAATCTATGAAAATATCCAAAAAGCGATTCTTTATCTGTTAAGTTGTAACCTTGGAGAAATTATGTCATTATTTTTAGCCATTTTATGCATGCCACATGTGGTATCAACCTTAAGTGCTATCCAGATCTTATGGGTTAATTTGATTACGGACGCTTTCCCTGCACTTGCTTTAGGTGTAGATCCTATGGAATGGGATATCATGGAGCAACAACCAAGAAATGCAAAAGAGAGTTTGTTTGCCCATGGAGGTTGGATGTTTACCATTTTAAATGGTATGTTTATCGGTACCATTACACTAGTCGCTTTCCGTTATGGATTAAATAGCAGTCCCGCTAAAGCACAAACAATGGCATTTATGGTATTGTCTTTATCACAGCTTTTCCATGCATTTAATTTGCGCAGCCGTACCCATTCTATCTTTGCCGTCGGTTTATTTAAGAACAAATGGTTAATCTTGACGTTCTTGTTTAGTACAGCATTGCAGATCGCCGTATGTCAGTTGCCGATCTTTAATTTTATATTAAAAACGGTACCGTTAGATATGATGAGTTGGGGGTTGGTGTTTGGCTTAAGTGCCAGTGTGATTTTCATTAATGAAGCTAGCAAATGGTTCGCGAAGGATAAATAAGAAAACAGGTTATAGGCAGAAAGTGATTGTTGAATAAATATGGAAGTTTAAAAGCATTGATAGGATCCCATCAAAGAAGATACAAGAATGAGTAAATGTGTACCTACGAAGATGGGATTTTCTTACTTCCTTTTATGTTTTTGCAGAAAAAGTAGATTTGCTAACAAAAGCGAAGATAGCTTTCTTATTTCTTTGTTTTATCAGCTGTGGTAAAATAAGAGAAAAAAAGGAGCGTTTATGCGATTTAAGAGAGTCTATATCGAAATTACCAACACTTGTAATCTTGCCTGCAGCTTCTGTATTCAAAATCAGCGACAGCCACGCAGGATGAATATACAAGAATTTACGCATGTCATTCAGGAGGTACGCAGTGTCACAAGACATGTTTATCTGCATGTATTAGGGGAACCGCTGTCCCATCCAGATCTTCCCGCTTTTTTACAGATATGCAAAGCGAATGATATGGAGGTCATCCTGACGACAAATGGAACTTTATTAAAAAAACAAGTGGATGCTTTATGTGCTTCCCAATGTATCCGACAATTAAATATCTCCTTGCACAGCTTTCCTCAGCATGAACAACCACGATATTTAGAGACGATATGGGAATGTGCGGAAAAGCTAGCAGCCTGTGGTATACATGTGAACTATCGTTTATGGAGCATACAAGATGAAAAGTTAAGCAAAGAAACACAAACACTGTTAACGACCGTAGTAAAACAATATCAGAAGAACTTAGAAGATGTGATGATTAAGCGAATGCATCGTTTTGATTTAGCGGATCATATTCATCTGCATTTTGAGAATATCTTTACTTGGCCTTCTTTGATGAATCCTTTTGTGTCGAAGACAGGAAGTTGTTTAGGTATGAAAAGCATGTGTGGGGTATTGGTGGATGGTACACTAGTGCCATGCTGTTTAGACAGTAAAGGAGATATTGCTTTGGGGAATTTATTTGAGACCCCTTTGGAAGAAATCTTATCATCGAAACGCTGTTTAAAGATGTTGGAGGGCTTTCAAAAGCATCAAGTAGAGGAAGCGTTGTGTCAGCATTGCACGTATCGCTTAAGATTTCTATGATATCTTAGGAAAGTAAAGCGAATAACGAGAAACTAAAAAAATGGCCAATGGAGGTATATCATGAAAAATAAAGAGCATTGTTTTCAAAGCATAATAACGATTCCACCGTATCAGGATGGTATTAAGGTTTGTAAACTGAGTGAAAAAGATATAGATGCTATGTATGCCATCTGTATCAGCAATCCCTATTATTTTGCTTGTATGAAAAGCAAACCAACGAAAGCTTCATTGAAAGAAGATTTAACTGCTTTACCTATGGGGAAAAGCATGCAGGATAAGTACTTTCTTGGTTTTTATCACCAGGAGGAATTGTTAGGTTTTTTGGATGCTATTGTTGGCTATCCCAATGAAGATTGTTTGTATATCGGATGGTTTATGATTCACAAAAAGTATCAAGGTACGATGTTTGCCCAAACATTGATGAAGACGCTGTTGCATCAGTGTTTTTCTGCTAAGTATGCGCGTTTGGGCTGCATTAAGGGAAATGTCGTGGCCGAAAAGTTTTGGACAAAGTTGGGATTTCATTTTACGAAAGAAGAAATGGATATGGGGAAGTATCAGGTAAGGATGATGGAAACATCACTTTTATAAAAGATAAGGATAAGATGAAGATAGATAAAGATAATAAGAAGAAATGCTATTGTGCGATACGATCGTAAAGGGGAAGGATATTTCTGTTTGAATGTTTTCAAAACCTATTATATAATGAAAATCAGTTAGGGTGTGACATATGGAACTGAAGGAACTGCGGATATCAGAGAAAAAAAGAGCACTTTTGCATACCATGGGAATTGAAAATGCCATGGATCTTTTAACGTATTATCCGTTTCGTTATGAAAGCGTAGAAACGAAACCACGTAAGGAATGGCAAAAAGAAGATCGGATCGCATTGGAAGGTGTGATTTTAAATCGTGCCAGAGTAATACGCTTGAAAGGCAAACAGAGTGTCACAAAATTTAAACTTCTATATGAAGAGGAAGAATTGGATATCGCTATCTTTAATCGCCCTTGGATATCAGCGTTTACGGTAGGAAAAACAATTACACTTATCGCTAAATATGAAGGTGGTTCACGGATGACGGCATTGCAATATAATTTTCAGCCATTACAGGAACAGCTTGGTATTTTCCCGGTATATAATGTAAAAGAGGGAATCAGTCAAAAAGATATCCGTAAATACATTGATAAGGCATGGCTGGCGCAACAAGAAAGCATTAAAGAATTTCTGCCCATGGAATACTTACAGAAGTATCGCTTAATTTCTCGTTCGCAGGCCTTGTATTTCATCCATCATCCCAAAAATATGGAGGCGGTAAAACAGAGCCTGCGCCATTTAAAATATGAAGAGTTTTTAAAATTCCAAATCACGATGCAAGCTTTAAAGGTACAGGAAAAAGAAGTGGTACATGGACATGAAAAGCGATTTGATAATGAGGAAGTCATGGATCTGCAAAAAACCTTAGCTTTCTCTTTGACCGAGGATCAAATCAAAACAATCGAAGAGATTTTAGCCGATTTGAAGAGTGATCACATCATGTATCGTATGGTGCAGGGAGATGTAGGCTGTGGAAAGACCTTGGTGGCGGCTTTTGGCATGTATGCCTGTGTATTAGCACATAAGCAGGCAGCTTTTTTAGCACCGACGGAAATCCTAGCGAAACAGCATGGAAACAATTTGAAGAAAATCTTTCACGATTATGAAATTCAGGTTGAGGTATTGTATGCCAGCTTAAAGACACAAGAGAAAAAAGATATTTTAGAGCGTTTAGCGCGAAATGAAATTGATATTCTTGTAGGAACGCATGCCTTGTTTCAAGAAGGTGTAGAGTTTCATGATTTGGGTATGGTCGTGGCGGATGAACAGCATCGTTTTGGGGTTGCCCAGCGAAAGAAAATGTTAGAAAAAGGGGATAAGGTTGATTTCTTATTGATGAGTGCTACACCAATACCGCGAACATTAGCCATTTCTTTGTATGGCGACATGGATGTATCCACGATTCAGACATTGCCATCTGGACGTCAAAAAATCACGACAAAGCTGGTGCACGCAAGATCCATGAGTAGTATTTTAGATTTTGTGTTAGAGAAAATTGATGAAGGCAATCAGTGTTATGTTGTCTGCCCGGCCATTGAGAAAAATGAAGATTATGAGATGCGTAATGTCACAGATATCTATCAAGGCATGCAGGCTTCCTTAGGAAGACGTTATCAGATAGGCTTGCTCCATGGAAAAATGAGTGCGCAAGAGAAAGATGCTGTAATGAAAGCATTTGTAGAGGGGGATTTGCAAATCTTAGTATCAACAACGGTTATTGAGGTGGGTGTGGATGTCGCTAATGCCAATATAATGGTTATTTATGATGCACATCGTTTTGGTTTGAGTCAAATTCACCAGCTCCGCGGACGTGTGGGACGCGGCAGTCAACCGGGGTATTGTTTTTTATTAAGTGATTCAAAAGATCCAGATAGCCTACAGCGTTTAAAGGTTTGTGAGAAAACAAATGATGGCTTTGTGATTGCGCGTTATGATCTGGCATTGCGAGGTCCGGGAGATATCTTAGGGACACGGCAAAGTGGTGTTCCGGGATTTATTTTAGGGGATGTTATTCAAGATGCAAATATTTTAGAGGTTGCCAGAGAAGATGCACAAGCATTATTAAAGCACATCCATGATCCTGGTTATGAACAGATAAAAAATTATATTGATATGACCATTGCGCGTGCCACATATTTGGATTAGTGTGATATAATAGCGGTGTGACCGCGCTTTTGATCATACAATGGCAGTTGGTATGATGTTTCGTTTTAGATAAGGGATTCGTGATTGCTTACTAATAAAAGGAAAGATCATACTCATGAAAAGCAAAGGTGACTTTAAATAGGGTATATAAGAAGGAGAAATGATATGAATACGATTTTTGATTGGTTAGAAAGCAAAAAAATTCCATATACAGATAAGGAATTAATACGTCAGGCACTGGTTCATTCTTCTTATGTGAATGAACATAAGACCTTTGCCCACGATAATGAGCGTTTAGAATTTATGGGGGATGCGGTTTTACAGTTATGGTCAACAACCAAGTTGTTTAAATTGACACCGGAATTAAGTGAAGGGCAGATGACCACCTTGCGTGCACAATTGGTATGTGAGGAGGCTTTAGCGGAATATAATCGCAAATTAGGCTTAGGTCGTTATCTTTTGCTTGGGGTAGGAGAAGAAAAGACTGGTGGTAGAGAACGTGATTCCATACTGGCGGATATGTTTGAAGCAGTATTAGGTGCTATCTATTTAGATTCCGGGATGGACAGCATTAATGTTATTTTAGAAGAGGTACTTACGCCAGCCATCACACAACCAAAAAGTGAGAAGGTCATTGACTATAAAACAAAATTACAAGAATATATCCAATCCGATTCACGCAAGACGGTCCACTATGAAACCATTCATGTGTCAGGACCTAGCAATAAGCCGGAATTTGAAGTAGCTGTGATGTTGGATGATATCACGTTAGGAAGAGGAAAGGGTTTTTCCAAAAAGCGGGCTGAGCAAATGGCTGCCAAGGATGCTTTTGAAAAAATGGTGAAATAACTTTGTAGGTGATTTAGTAAACGTGTTCCTACGACTAAAAAAGGATAAATCATGAAATAGAAACCTAAAGTGTTTCTGTTTTTTTACAAGAATGATTACAAGCCGGAAACGGATGGTGTTTTCCCAGAAAGGCTATTGACTTCTTTCGTAAGGGAAGGTATCATAAAAAAGCTGAAAATAAGAAAGGAAACGAATGTATGATATATATTGAATATCTGGTATTAGCGATCCTGGTTGTTTATTTGTCTGTCCGACTATCCTATTATGTGGATTGCCTGGATAAAAAGACCAATTTATCCGGCGCTTTTATCGGGGGAGTCATGCTGGCAGCAGTCACCTCACTGCCTGAACTATTCACTTCATTAACTGCTGTGTTGGCATTAGATCAGCCTGATCTGGTGCAGGGGAATGTGCTTGGCTCTAATATCTTTAACCTTTGTGTGATTGGCGGATTGATGCTGTTTACCAGCAAACGCTATCAACGTGCAACACTGTCAAATTCCCATTCTAAGACGTTATGGTATGGCATCGTCATGTACGCCTGTGTCTTTATAGCCATTTTTTATCCTTATGAACTAGGAATTGGCTTTTTAAAGGTAAATTTGATGTCGGTTCTCATTCTGATTGTTTATCTTGTGAATGTGAAGTTCATGAAACATGATGAAAGTGGAGACAATGTGGAGGATGTGTATATTTCATTAACAGTAAAACAAATTGCTTTGCGTTTTATCATCTTCAGTGTTGCTTTGGTTGTTGTAAGTATCTTATTAACCCAAGTAACAGATAAGATTGCGAATGAATTGCAGTTGGGAGCTACGGTGGCTGGTGCTATCTTCCTTGGAGTGGCAACTTCATTACCTGAGTTGAGTGCTTCCATTAATTTGGTACGTATTGGGAACTTTAATGCTTCTTTTGGCAATATTGTGGGAAGCAATTTGTTTAATTTTATCATTTTATGCTTTGCGGATGTGCTTTATGTCAAGGGTGGTATTTATGTGAATGAGCCACAAGTTTTGAACTTGTTAGGTTTTGGGGCATTTTCCATGCTGGCAACATTAGGTGTTATTTATGGAAAAAAACATCGCGGAGCAGTATTGTTATGTAGTGTGTTGATCTTAGTATCTTACGTGCTGAGTATCGCCTTATCCATGTAGAAGAGAATTTATACTTAGCAGAACTGTTGGCACATAAAAAATTTAAAAATATTAAAAAAGGAAGGACTACGTTTTGACATGTCAGTATGCATAGGCATAGGTTATAGTCCTTCCTTTTTGATGGTATCTTTTTGAGCGTATTTCATAAGGCAAATTCTCTTCATTTATTGAAATAGTTCTTTGTTTGCATTAGAGCTCTTTATAACTTTTTTAAATGTTTCGTATTATGTGTAGGATGGATAGAAAAAGAAATTCATTCCTTATAGAAGTATTTTGAAATTTTGTGAAACTATTTGGATGATTTTGCGTGAAAATTGTCGAAAATTGCATATTTCTTGTTACGTTCATCAGCGAACTTGTCCATCACCGAGAATGATATATTTCTCACTCGTTAAAGCTTCTAATCCCATCGGCCCGCGGGCATGCAGCTTTTGGGTACTGATACCGATTTCGGCACCTAAGCCAAATGCAAAGCCATCGGAAAATCTTGTGGAGGCATTGGCGTACACGCAGGCACTGTCAATTTCTTTTAAAAACTTTTTCACATTCGTATAATTCTCAGATACGATCGTTTCACTATGATGCGTGCTGCAAGTGTTGATATGGGCTATGGCTTCGGCTAAGCTGTTTACCATTTTTATCGAAACCTCCATGTCCAAATATTCCTTGTAATAGTCCTCTTGGGTTGTCGGAATGCATTCTTGATGCAACTCACAAATGGTCATATCGCCATGAATCTTAACATTATACTTTGATAATTCTTGCAATAAAGAGCGAATGAAGCTGTCACGAATGCCGCGATGGATCAAAATACTTTCACAGGCATTGCATACCGACGTGCGAGAAGTCTTCGCATTAATAACAATATCCATCGCTTTTTGCAGATCAGCATCCGCGTCGATATAAACATGACAGTTGCCGGTACCGGTTTCTAATACCGGAACGGTTGCATGCTGCATCGTATTATGAATCAGTCCGGCACCACCACGGGGAATTAAGACATCTAAATAGCCATTTAATTGCATGAATGCCGTTGCACATGCATGGGAGGTGTCTTCTAATAAAGCAATGGTATATTTATCAAAGCCACATCTCATAAGTGCTTCCTGCATGATGGCAACGAGTTTCTTATTTGATTCCAAAATATCCTTAGAACCTCTTAACATAACGGCATTGCCTGCTTTTAAACAAAGAATGGCCGCATCTACGGTAACATTTGGACGAGCTTCATAAATCATCCCGACAACCCCTAAGGCGACACGCATCTTACCAATTTGTAAACCATTTTCATTTGTATGCATAGCACGTATTTCGCCAATTGGATCAGGTAAGGCGATAACCTGTTCAATGCCTTTGATCATCTGTTTCATGCGTTCTTCATTCAACATCATGCGATCTAACAAACCAGCTGGCATGCCATTCACTTTGCCTGTTTCGACATCCTTTTGATTCGCCTTTAAAATGGTTGCCATATGTTCTTCTAAACCTTTTGCGATGGTTGCTAAGAGCTGATTTTTGCGTTTTGTATCCGCATTCATGATTGCGGTGGAAGCAGCTTTTGTTTTCTGTGCCAATTGTTCTAACGTCATAAATTCTCCTCCTTTTTTAAATCAAATAACGTACCACGATACGTATTTTTTAAGATATGATATAAAATTGATGGTTGCTTGCCATTGGCAATGATCATCGGAATACCATGTTCACCAGCATATTGTGCAGCATATAGTTTTGTCACCATACCACCGGTTCCATGCTTACTGCCGGCGCCCTTTGCCATTGCCTGAATTTCTTCGCTGATGTGATTGACGACAGGAATCAGCTTGGCATTTGGATGAAGGGTAGGATTATCATCATACAAGCCATCAATATCAGATAGCAAAATAAGTAAATCGGCATTTGTAAGATAAGCAGTCACGGCACTTAGCGTATCATTATCACCATAGGCAATTTCATCCGTTGCGACACTGTCATTTTCATTGACGATCGGAATGACACCATAAGATAACAGCGTTTCTAACGTATTAACGGCATTTATTCGTAAAGTTTCATTATGGGTTATGGTTTTTGTTAACAGCAGCTGTGCAATGGTTTGACCGTATTGGGAAAAGAATTTATCATAGATAAACATCAATTCACTCTGTCCTACGGAAGCTGCTGCTTGCTTTTCTTTCATCAAAGTGGGGCGATGACGCATTTGCAATTTCGCAACACCGGCACTCACAGCACCACTACTCACTAAGATGACATCTTTGCCACTATTTTTGATATCACTCAATACCATGGCAAGCTGATCAATCTTCTGAAAGTGAAGTCCTCCTTGTGGATGGGTTAAGGTGGAAGAGCCTACCTTCACAACAATTCTGCGCACATCTTTCATTTCTTTCATTTTTTTACAACCCCTTTGTAAATTGTTTCTTATATTATAGACGAGAAACAGAAAACAAGCAAACATTTCTTAGTTACTTAGATAGAACAAAACAAAAAGGACAACCCCATATACGATTCCTTGCCACCTGCATGTAGAGAAGCAAGATTTTTTAGCACTAGGGTGTTGACAGTGCTAAAGAAAAGATTTATACTATTAGCAGACTTAGTAAAAGAGTGCTAAATGGGAGGTAATTTGCAATGGCTAGAAAGAAACAGTTTAAGGCAGAATCAAAACGTCTGTTAGATTTAATGATCAATTCTATCTACACGCATAAAGAAATTTTCTTACGTGAATTGATTTCCAATGCGAGTGACGCAATCGATAAATTATACTATAAATCTTTAAGTGAAAATCTGAGCGATGTCGAACGCGATAAGTTCCACATTTATCTGGAAGTAAATAAGGAAGCTCGTACCTTAACCATTCGTGATAATGGTTTAGGTATGGATAAAGAAGAGCTGGAAGAAAACTTAGGAACAATTGCGAAGAGTGGCTCTTTGGCCTTCAAGCAGGAATTAGAAGAAGAGGAAAAACAGGATGATGTAGATATCATCGGACAGTTCGGTGTTGGTTTCTACTCCGCTTTCATGGTTGCTCAAAAAGTTGATGTCATCTCAAAGAAATATGGCAGTGAAGAAGCTTATATCTGGAGTTCCAATGCAGTTGATGGCTATACGATTGAACCATGTGAAAAGGATAGCTGTGGTACTGAAATCACTTTATATCTGAAAGAGAACAGTGATGATGAAAACTATGATGAATACATGCAGCAGTATGAAATTGAACGTCTGATCAAAAAATATTCTGACTATATCCGTTATCCTATTCAGATGATGGTGGAAGAACAGCGCCGTGTGGAAGAGGAAACAAAAGAAGGCGAAGAAGAAAAAGAACCAAAATATGAAACTGTGATGGAAGAAAAAACATTGAACTCTATGATTCCATTGTGGAAACGTGAAAAAGCAAAGATCACGGAAGAGGAATACAATGACTTCTATAAGAGTAAGTTTAATGACTATACCGATCCCCAAAAAGTCATCCATTTCAGTGTAGAGGGTGCGGTATCCTTTACCAGCTTATTGTTCATTCCAGGTAAGACACCAATGAATTACTATTCACAGGATTATAAGAAAGGTTTACAGCTGTATAGCCGCGGTGTCTTTATCATGGATAATGCAGAAGAACTACTGCCGGAGCATTTCCGTTTTGTGAAAGGTTTGGTAGATTCTCAGGATCTGTCTTTGAACATTTCCCGTGAGATGTTGCAGCATGATCGTCAGTTAAAAGTTATTGCAAACCGTATTGAAAAGAAAATCAAATCAGAACTGTTGCTGATGCTGAAAAACGAACGTGAAGAATATGAGAAATTCTGGCAGAACTTTGGCGTACAGATCAAGTTTGGTGTATACAATGATTTTGGCGCACATAAAGAATTGCTGCAGGATTTATTAATGTTCTATTCCAGCAAGGAAAAGAAATTGATTACACTGGACGAGTATATCAACCATATGGAAGAAGGGCAAAAAGATATTTACTTTGTCAGTGGTGACAAGGTAGAAAAGATTGACCAGTTGCCAATTGTTAAAAAGGTCAAAGAGAAAGGCTATGAAATCTTGTATTTGACAGATAATGTGGACGAATTTGTCTTACAGTCTTTGATGAACTATAAGGAAAAGAACTTTAAGAATATCTCACAGGGAGATTTAGACTTAGATAGTGAAGAAGAAAAGAAGGAACTGGAAAAGAAGGCTGAAGAAAGCAAGGATATGCTTGATGGCTTAAAAGAGGCTTTAGGTGAAAAAGTCAAAGAAGTCAAACTGAGTACACGTTTAGTAGATGATCCGGTATGCTTAAGTGCCGATGAAGGTATGTCCTTTGAGATGGAAAAGGTGTTAAGCGCAATGCCAGATGGCAATCCATACGGCATGAAAGCCACAAGAATACTGGAAATCAATCCTAGCCATCCAATCTTTACCGCCTTACAAAATGTGTATGCGAAAGATAAAGATGCGGTAAAGGATTATGCACAATTACTGTATGATCAGGCATTGTTGATTGAAGGATTCCCAATTGATGATCCAGCAGAATTCTCAAGAAAAATCTGTGAGTTTATGGTTAAAGCAGCAAATTAAGATCGTCGATAAGAGTGAATCATTAAGAAAGTATTATTTAGAAGAAGACTGGCTGTGTGGGGAAACACAAGACCAGTCTTTTTTCGTCTGTGAAAAGATATGTCGGGGATAGACAATTTTGCTTTCTTCACCTTGTGGACTATAGTATAATGAGAGCATGATGGAGGCTTTAGCGATGATACAAAATATTATTTTCGATATCGGGAATGTTTTAGTGACATTTGACCCTTATACTTATTTTCTAAAGTATTTTAAAGAAGAAACCAAAACGCGTACCTTATGTGAACTGATGTTTTCACATGAGGCTTGGTCACAGTATGATGCAGGTATTCTGTTGCGAAAGGATCTGTATGAGATCTATCATCAGGCGTATCCACAGTATCATGAAGAAATGGATCATATGCTGACACATTGGCTAAAGCTGATGGAACCAATTCCGGAAACCTTAGCTTGTATGAAGGAGTTAAAACAGCAAGGCTATGGCATCTATTTGTTATCAAATATCAGTCAGGATAGCGCAGATTATCTGAAAAAGACGCAGGATTTCTTTGCCTATGCAGATGGTGCGGTATTATCTTATGAGCTGCATACCATCAAACCAGATGCGGCGATGTATGAAGAGCTGCTGCAACGCTATCATTTAGAACCGGCAACTTGTGTATTTCTAGATGATGGAGTACAAAATATTGAAAAAGCTTGTTCCTTAGGTATGCAAGGAATCGTTGTTTGTGATATTCAGACAGCTTTACAGGAACTAAAAGAATTGCTGGAAGGAGAGAAGGTATGTTAAGAAGTGGACAAATCCTAACCGGAACGATTGCTTATTTAGATGAATCCAGCAATGGTATTTTGATGGCTGGCAAGGATAAGGTGTTTGTACGTCATGTATTGGCGAAAGAAAAAGTTAAGGTGAAAATACAAAAGCGTTTGAAAGAAGGTTATAGTGCAAATGTTATCGAAATTCTTCAGAAAGATAAGGAACGCATAAAACCGGTTTGTGGAATTTATGAGCGTTGTGGCAGCTGTCATTTAATGCACATGAGTGCGCAGGGGCAAAAGCACCAGAAGCTATCCTACTTACAGAAGTTGTGTGCAAAAAACAAACAGTTGCACATCAAGGCAGAGGAAATTGCCACAATGAAACACCCATATCATTATCGCAATAAGATGATCATTGGTTTTCAAAAGGATAAACAAGGGAAACTGCAGGCAGGCTTTTATGAAGAATTTTCACATCATATTATCCCTTATGAACAATGCTTGCTGCATCCGGAAATCTGTGATGCTATCTTACATACGATTACGGCATTGATGATAAAGCTGCGCATTGAACCTTATGATGAGGATAAGCGAAAAGGGTTACTTCGTCATGTTGTCATACGTTATGGTATGCTTAGTAAGCAGATCATGGTGGTACTGGTCATCAATCAGCAGGTATTCCCAGCACGTAAGGCATTTGTGCAGGAGCTATTGAAAAAGCATCCGCAGATAACGACCATTGTACAAAATGTGAATACACGTAAGACGAGCATTGTCTTAGGTGAACAGGAACGTATTTTATATGGTCCGGGTTATATTGAAGATACCTTATGTGGCTTACAGTTTCGCATATCGGCAAAATCTTTCTATCAGATTAATCATGAGCAATGTGAAGTGTTGTATAAAAAAGGTATGGAGCTGTTACAGTTGACAGGCAAAGAAACGGTTTTAGATGCCTATTGTGGGATTGGAACGATTGGCATGTATGCAGCACAGTTTGCTAAGCAGGTCATTGGTGTGGAGCTGAATAAGGATGCAGTGGAGGATGCTAAGAATAATGCGAAGTTGAATCAAATTCGTAATATTCGTTTTGTTTGCGATGATGCCGGTAAGTTCATGCAGAAGATGGCTGCGAAAAAAGAACGTTTGGATGTTGTAATCTTAGATCCACCGCGCTCAGGCAGTAGTGAAGCGTTTATTCGCAGTGTTGCGACCATTCGTCCTAAAAAGGTGCTGTATATTTCTTGTAATCCACAAACGCAGTTACGCGATTTGCAGCTGTTTCAAAAATATGGCTATGTGGGGGATGTACTGTATGGTGTCGATATGTTTCCGAATACGTTTCATGTGGAAAGTATCGTATTGATGTCAAGAAAAGAAAAGTAGGGTTCTCTTGTCTAGCGAAGGTAATGTGGAAATGTCGATACCTATATTCTTGAAAATATTATTTTCTATATATGTATATAATGTTTTCTTGGAAAGACTGATTTTATGGGTGTGAAGCAAGTATGAAGAATAAGAAGAGCGTTCTAAAGGCATTCTGTACGGTGAAGTTTTATTTCTTTTGCGACAGTAGACTTATCTTTGCCCAGAATATCAGCGATGGTTGCCAACGTGAATTACTAGGCAGGAAAAAGAACGAATTTAGGAGATGATTGATTATCTCAAGTCACAACCCAAATGGGTCACCTCCTGCAAGATGAAACGGTGTGGCTTACGCAACAACAGATGGCAGACTTGTTTCAGACTTCACGAACTAATGTTGTAGAACACATTAAGCATATTTATGGTGAAGGCGAACTGAATGAAAATTCAACTTGTCAAAAATTCCGATAGGTTCAAAAAGAAGAAAATCGTGAAGTGGCAAGGGAGATGCCATTTACAATCTTCAAGCAATGGAACAGCTTGTTTCCGGATATCCTGATTTTGTGGAAAGATAAGCAGAACGAGAAGTGCCTATGACAATGGAAGATTGGGCAAAGCATCTGCACGGGATTTTGACTTCCACAGGAGAAAATCTTCTCATCGGAAATGGCACGGTCAGTCATTTGTAGGTAATGAATATGAAATTAGAATTTGAGGAGGAAATTATGGCATCGAGCAAAGAATATTTAGAATTTATTTTAGGGCAGTTATATGAGTTGGAAGAAGTATCATATAGAGCAATGATGGGAGAATTTATACTCTATTATAAGGGCAAGATTGTCGGCGGAATATATGATGATCGATTACTCGTGAAACCAGTAAAATCAGCCATTTCATATATGCCAAATGCTGTGCATGAATTGCCATATGAAGGAGCAAAAGAGATGTTACTTGTTGATGATGTTGACGACGAGGATTACTTGACTGGCTTATTTGATGCCATGTATGATGAATTGCCAAATCCAAAACCCAAAAAGAATAAATAGAACAACCTCGATTTGCAGAATTGATTTCTATTACAATATATGGCATTACCTGTTCCCCTATGAACAGAACCCTGTTTTCAAACTCTCGTTGGTTAAAATGAAAAGAGTATTGAGAAAAGTTAAAAAGAAAAACCTGTCGATGGATAAAAGTTATATTACCTTTTCATAATAAACTAGCGTTGATTATGAAAATTAATGTTATTTCTAGTTCATACATGCAAACTACATTTTATAATTTGATTAATTTTCTTATCACTAGGATATTTTTCCTACTTTTATAATACGAAAAACGGATAAAAAATTTAGAAAATCCGCATAAATACAGTGTCTATCGACAAAACAGCAGAAGAAAAATAAAGAAAATTACAACGAAATTACAACAAACGAAAGAGCCTGATGTAACGACTTATACAAAGAAATGCAGAGTTATGGAAGAACGACGCTTGAAAAAGAGCGTCTTTTTCTATATCGTGAAACAGCAGACTATTTCATTTCTGCTTGATTACTCTACACTTATCGGGCTATGGTTTGTCAAGGGCTTATTGCGTAAGCAATGCTATATAGCACCCTTTACAAATCATGGACTGAGAAGTAACTTTTCAAAAGTAGAAAAGAAATGACAATGTTTATAACAGCATGGTATAATACAAGTAAAGGCAAATTGGAATTTATCAAGGGGGATTAACAAAATGGTTGATGTATATAAAAATTGTCCTAACTATGAGAATGAATATTATATGTTAAGATTAACAAACAAGGAGGATAAAGCAGATTTGTTAAAAGTTTATTCTGATGAGAAATCTGTACCTTTTTTTAATAGTGATAATTGTGGTGAAGATGATTTTCATTATACAACTGAAAACAGAATGGGGCAGGCAATTGAATACTGGCTTTGGGAGTATAAGAGACAAGGATTTGTCCGTTGGACGATTGTTTCAAAGGCAACGAATGAAGCGATAGGTACGATAGAGCTTTTCCACAGAGAAGCTGATGATTATTTTACAAATTGTGGTTTACTTAGATTAGATATTCGGAGTGATTATGAAATTGCAAGTGAGATTGTTTCAATTCTAAAGTTGATAATTGAACATACATATACACTGTTTCACTGTGATAAAATAGCCACAAAAGGGATTACATCAGCGACGGAACGCATTTCAGCATTGAGAAGCTTAGGTTTTAAACTCTCGGAAGAAAAACTAATAGGTCATGACGGAACAGAATACGATTCATATTTCGTGTTAGAGCAATAAATCTCAGTTTGTATGGGAGATACGCTCAAAATGTTGCAAATCGACGGAGTGATCCGCCAGCGGTGGCGGTCGTAAGACATATCGCCACGCCAGCTTGCTGGCGAGCGTAGCGAGCCTTATCAAGCCCCCGTTATCTAACAAGGGGGGCACAAAAAACAAGAGACAATATACACTACTAAGCGGAAAACGCTGTATTTACAAGGCAAAACCGCTTTTAACAGGGTGTTAACTGAAAGGCACTCATTTAACACATAAAATTGAATAAGACATAGGAAAGACAGTTGATTTTAAATAAGAAATTGATTGTCTTTTTATAATTAAAAAGAAACTATCTATCAATGGAATGAGATTTCATGATACAATTAAAAAACGAATGAATAGGTATTTATAACTAACAAGTTTTATGAGGAAACGTATATGGTAAGAATAACCATAGATGAGTCTATTACGATATGTTGGGAGAATGAATATGAAACGAGAGCAACAAAGAAAACTAAGAGAATTAAAAAAAGCATTGCCAAGGATGTTAAAGGAAAAAGTCAAGGCATACAAAATGAAGAAGAAAGACTATATGATTTGGTATAGTAAAAATGATTTGTTTATAGAATGTATGATTGATGTTAGAGAAACAGTTGACGATAGATGTTGTTGCAGTATACGAGTAAAAATCAAGCCCTTATGGATAGATGATTTATTATGGGATTGTCTACATATGGATAACAATAAAACAGAGCCACTGAGTTTAAGGGCTGTCGGCGCATTCACGGTTAGTGGTGTTGAAGTATATTTAGACTATGATTATCTAAAAGAGTGGACAAGCGAAGAAATGGAAAGCTATGTGGATCTGTATTTAGAAAAATTTAATCAGATTATGAATGAGGTCACAATAGATGATTTTTATGCTCATATAAGTGATCAACCATATCATGAAGAACTAAGGGTATCTCTATCAATGACTTACAATGCCCAATATCAAGAAGCAATAGAATATCTAAAAGATAAAGGTGAAGGTATATTCTGTAATAAAGGTCTTTGGATACATGATGCTATAAAAGAATATTGCAAAAAAAGGATGAATAAGCAATAGATCTAAAGGTAGCAAAGATTGTGAATAAGCAAGATATCATACAAGCTTTTTTGTTTCAAAGCTATCTCTTTAAATGAAGTATGAGTGATTATCATGGACATCTGTCTTGGACTCTTTAAAATCATACTTATGACCTTTTAGTAGTTTACATTTTAAGGTGAATGCCTTATAATTTAGGATGTAATTAGATAAATGAAAAGGAGAATGATTATGGAAATTTCATCACTACAAAAAGCTAGATATGAGTATGCACCTAAACTTCCAGGAATGCTAAGAAACGGTATTGCAGATATTTGTGTTGTAGAAGGTGAGGAAACGCAAAGTGTAGCCGATCAAGAAAAGATCAAAGAACTTTTCCCAAATACTTATGGTAAAAAGGAAATCACTTTCCAAAAAGGAGCAAATACATCTGAAGCAAAAAAACAGGTTGTCGGTGTTATCCTTTCTGGAGGACAGGCTCCAGGTGGACATAACGTTATCTGTGGTTTATACGATGCATTAAAAGCAACCAATAAAGAAAATGTATTGTTGGGATTTAAAAATGGTCCTAGTGGTTTGATCGAAGATGATTATTTAACTTTCGATGATGCATATATCAATGCATACAGAAACACTGGTGGATTTGATATTATCGGATCTGGCAGAACAAAACTGGAAACAAATGAACAGTTTGCTATCGCTGCTGAAGTTTGTAAAAAACATGGTATCACGGCTATCGTTATTATCGGTGGAGATGATTCTAATACAAATGCAGCTGTATTAGCAGAATATTTTGCAGCTAATAATACAGGTGTTCAGGTTATCGGTTGTCCTAAAACTATTGATGGTGACCTTAAAAATGAAGATATTGAATGTTCTTTTGGTTTTGATACAGCAACAAAAACATACAGTGAATTGATTGGTAACATTGAAAGAGATGCAAACTCTGCAAAGAAATACTGGCATTTCATCAAAGTTATGGGACGTTCTGCATCTCATGTAGCTTTGGAATGTGCTCTTGAAACACAGCCAAACATCTGCTTGATTTCTGAAGAAGTAGCTGAGAAAAAGATGTCATTATCACAGATTGCTGATTATATCGCTGATTCTGTTGAAAAACGTGCAGCGAAAGGCATGAACTTTGGTGTTGCCATCATCCCAGAAGGTGTTGTTGAATTCGTTCCTGAATTCTCTGCACTGATTCAGGAAATCAATGAATTATTAGCAGGCAGCAAAGCAGAAGCATTCAATGCTTTAGCAACTTGGAAAGAAAAATATGCCTTCATCGAAAATGGTTTAACAAAAGCATCTATGGATGTATTTGCAATCCTTCCAGAAGGTATCCAGCAGCAGTTATTCTTAGAAAGAGATCCACATGGAAATGTGCAGGTTTCTTTGATCGAATCAGAAAAATTATTCTCTGCTTTAGTAAAAGATAAATTAGAAGAGAGAAGAAAAGCCGGTACATACAATGGTAAATTTAATCCTCTTCACCATTTCTTTGGATATGAAGGAAGATGTGCATTCCCATCTAATTTCGATTCAGACTACTGCTACTCATTAGGATATAACGCATTTATGTTGATCCAGTATGGTTATACAGGCTACTTATCAAAGATTTCTAATCTTTCTAAGCCAGCTAGCGAATGGGTTGCCGGTGGTATGCCAATCACGAAGATGATGAACGTAGAAAGACGTCATGGCGAAGATAAACCAGTTATCAGAAAGGCTTTAGTTGAACTTGATGGAAAACCATTCAAATTCTTCGAAGCACATAGAGAAGAATGGGCGAGTGAAACTTGCTTTGTTTATCCAGGAGCTATCCAGTATTACGGACCTGCTGAAGTATGCGATATCACTACGAGAACGCTTGCTCTTGAGCAAGAATAATACGTTATTGTCAAACGATTGCTATTTTGCGAAATGTTAGTCCTTCGTAATGGACGTATTCGTAAAAAAAGTGGTGTATGGAAAAAATAGTGTATAAAAAGTTTTCAGATACATGTAAAAAGCTATATTGCGCAATATGCAGTATAGCTTTTTGTTATGATGCAAGAATATAAAATATACAAGTCATTAAAATATTGGCAAATGATTCTTAAAAATAGCATACCTCTACTTTAAATGAAAATCATTTTAAGTAAAAATTAGCACTCAAGTGTTGACAGTGCTAAAACTTGTGCTATAATACAGTTAGCAATCAAAGTGTTAGAGTGCTAAAGGAGCGTGATACTATGAACTTTGAAAAGATGAGTGAGAAACTGCAAGAAGTTATCATGCATGCCGTCGAAATCTGTAAAACCTATCAGCATACAACCATTGACACAATTCAAATGCTGAAAGCTATCTTTGAAAACGATGTGTTAGATGGACTGTTTAAGCGATTGAATATTGATAAGATAAGAGCTTTACAAATGATTGATGATGAGATGAGCAGGGTAGCTCGCAGTTCCAATGTGAATCCGCAATTCTCAAATGAAGTTGCGAAGTCATTTGATAAGGCGCAGCAATGGAGTGATTCCGTTCAGGAAAGCTATCTAAGTGTTGCCAGTGTTTTTATCGCCTTACTGTTTAACAAATCTTATATTTCTAAACAGTTGGTGAAAGAGTTCCACCTGAATGAGCAAGCATGCAAGGAAGAGGAACTGAAACGTCGTGGTGGCAAAAATATGGATACACCAAATGCGGAAAGCAATTTAGAGGCTTTAAGTAAATACGGTCGTGATTTGGTCGAAGATGTAAAAAGCGGTAAAATTGATCCTATTATTGGCCGTGATGATGAAATTCGCCGTGTTATCCAAATCTTATCTCGTAAGACGAAAAATAACCCAGTATTGATTGGTGAGCCAGGCGTTGGTAAGACCGCTGTAGTGGAAGGAATTGCTTGGCGTATCATGAAGGGTGATGTACCTAGTTCGTTAAAGGATAAAAAACTGATTGAATTGGATATGGGTTCTTTGATTGCCGGTGCGAAGTATCGTGGTGAGTTTGAAGAACGTTTAAAAGCAATTTTGGAAGAAGTAAAAAATGCCGAAGGAAACATTATATTGTTTATTGATGAAATTCATAATTTGGTTGGTGCCGGTAAAACCGAAGGCAGTATGGATGCCGGCAATATGTTGAAGCCAATGCTAGCGCGTGGAGAATTGCGTTGTATCGGAGCAACGACCTTTAATGAATATCGTCAGTATATCGAAAAGGATGCAGCTTTGGAACGTCGATTCCAAAGAGTTACTGTGCAAGAGCCAACGGTTGAGGATACCATCAGTATCTTGCGTGGTTTAAAAGATCGCTTTGAATCTTATCATGGTGTAAAAATCTTAGATGAAGCAATCATTGCGGCAGCTACTATGTCAAATCGTTATATCACAGATCGTTTCTTACCGGATAAAGCCATTGATTTAGTAGATGAAGCTTGTGCTACCTTACGGGTGGAAATGGAATCCATGCCACAAGAATTGGATGAATTACAACGTAAGATCATGCAACTGCAAATCGAAGAAACGGCGTTAAAGAAGGAAGAAGATAAAAAAGCAATTGAACGATTGAATGATATTAAGAAAGAATTGGAAGAGTTACGTGCAAAGAAAGATGAGCTTTATACAAAATGGGAAGATGAAAAAGCTGTTTTGGAAGAAAGCAAAGATGCCAAGGTAAAACTGGAAAAAGCACGCTTAGACTTAGAACAGGCACAAAGTGAGGCTCGTTATGAGGATGCGGCGAAGCTGCAGTATGGAACCATTCCGCATTTAGAGAAGCTCATTCGTGAGCAAGCTGAAAAAGAACATAATGAGGATGCCTTGATTCAGGAAACGGTAAATGAAGAGCTCATTGCCAAGATTGTTTCGCGCTGGACCGGTATAGAAGTTGCACGATTAGTGGAAAGTGAGCGTCAGAAATTATTGCATTTAAAAGAAGCATTGCAAAAACGTGTCATTGGACAAGATAATGCCTTAGAGCTTGTAAGTGATGCCATTCTACGTAGCAAAGCCCAGATTCAAGATGAAAATCGTCCTATCGGAAGCTTCTTATTTTTAGGACCTACCGGTGTCGGTAAGACAGAAGTTGCCAAAGCATTGGCAGAACAGCTTTTCGATAGTGAATCACATATCGTTCGTATTGATATGAGTGAATATATGGAGAAACATAGCGTTGCCCGTTTGATTGGTGCTCCTCCGGGATATGTCGGTTATGATGAAGGTGGTCAGTTAACGGAAGCAATCCGTCGGAATCCATATTCTATCGTACTGTTTGATGAGGTTGAAAAAGCCCATCCGGATGTCTTTAACGTATTATTGCAAATTCTGGATGATGGACGTATTACCGATTCCAAAGGTGTGACCGTAGACTTTAAGAATACGCTGCTGATCATGACAAGTAATCTGGGAAGTCAGTTTGCCTTTGATGAAGAAGATAAAGAAGACAAATATTTAAACGAAGTGAAGAAATACTTTAAGCCGGAATTTATCAATCGTATTGATGAAATTGTTGTGTTCAATGCTTTAAATGATGATATGTTAGGTAAGATTGCTCATAAATTTATGGATGAGCTGACACAGCGATTAGCCCATAAAGATATTAAGTTAGAAGTTAGTGACGCTGTATATCGCAGTATTGCTACTCAAGGCGTTGATGCGGTATATGGGGCAAGACCTATGAAGCGTTATATCCAGCGTAACATTGAAACGCTGATTGCTCGTAAGATGATTGAAGGCAATGCCGGTAAGGATGATGTCATCAGTGTTGATGTCGTTGATGGCGATTACGTCGTTACGGTTCATGCATAAGGACTAGAATAAAAAAAAGATTCCCTTTGTTGACTGTTTTTCAGACAGCTTTGATATGATTCCTCTAAAGTAGACAATGAAAATAAATAAAACGTTGTTTATGAAAGGAGGGATCTTTTTTTGTTATGGCTGTTTTACCCAGTAGTTTTATAAGGTACATTACCAATGTATCCTTTATGCCTTTCCAGTGAATTATAAATCGAATAAGGACTTATCTAACGCCTAACGGCTAGGATTAATGTGCAGATAGAGGATTACGAAATGCAAGAAAACGTATGGATTCCTTCTTGAAGAATTGTTTTCATGATACATTGCAGGTATACTAGAAGATAGTAGAAAATATATGATATGTGTGATGAATAGGAGATATTAACTATGGAATTACGTTATGAAGATGGTTGGTTGTTAGAGATGGATGCAGATGCAGGAGTTTATGATGTCTACGATGAGAAAAGATGCCTCTTACAGCAGGTTACAGGAAATCAGCGCCTTTTGCTTTCTGGCAAGGACAAACGTCCAATGCTCTATATTCGCAAAGACAAGCAAACCTTTGTCGTAAAACCACGGGCGCTACCTGACACCGGTGTTGTGAACTTTCGTGATCTTGGCGGTTATGTGAATCGTGATGGACAACAGGTACGCTATGATTGTTTTTATCGCAGTGCTCCTTTGTGTGATTTACAGAAGGATCATGTGGATTATTTGCATCAACTGCATATACAACATATTCTGGATTTGCGTAGTGATATGGAACGTAAAGGCAAGGAGGACATCCACTTACGGGAAGCGAAGTATCATCCCATATCGGCGATAACTTTTGATCAAGGAATGGATGTAAAAGGCAGTTTTGATTTTGCGACATTATTGCAACAAGTAGATGTCACATTGTTAAAGAATATGATGATGCAGGTTTATAGGAAGCTTCCTTTTGATAATCCTGCATATCGCCTTCTTGTACAAGTGGTGTTAGAGGAAGAGGTACCTGTATTGTTTCATTGCAGTGCAGGAAAAGATCGCACTGGTTTTGGGGCAGCTTTGCTATTGTTGCTGCTTGATGTTGATGAAGAAACCATCTTAAATGATTATGTCTTAAGCAATCAGTATCGTAAAAAGGAGAATGCGAAAATCTATGCGCAGGTAACAGCTTCGCAAACGGATATGGAGGCTGTAATGGGGGTACAAAAGCAGTATCTTAGGGCAGCTTTGCAGGCTATTAAACAACGCTATCAAACCTATGAAGCCTATTTTCAAGCAGAATTCGGTATTGATGAAACACAAAGAAAGCATCTAAAACAATGTTTTTTATATCCTTTGAATATGTAGAATCATGTTATTTTAACGCCTGTTCTTGAATTTTTTTAAAGAACAGGTTAAACTATATGACATGAATATATTTGAGGTAAGAGCATGTTTGGCTATGTCATTGTAAATAAACCGGAACTAAAAATCAAAGATTTTGATGTTTATCGCAGTTTTTACTGTGGCCTTTGTCAATGTTTGAAAAAAGAATTTGGACAGTTGTCACGGTTTTCCTTAAATTACGATATGACATTTCTGGCCATTTTGTTAACTGCGTTATATGAACCGCCTACGGAAGAGAAGATGAAACGCTGTATGATACATCCCATGCAAAAGCATAGGATGTATGATAACATCTATCTTAGCTATGCGGCCGAGATGACGATTGTCTTAACGTATTTAAAGTGTGAAGACAATTGGCAGGATGAACATTCGCATACATCACATATGTATCAGAAAGTATTAAAGCATCGCTATGAAAGCATTAAGCAAAAGTATCCTGAGAAAGTAACACGTATTGAAGAAGCCTTGATAGCACTTGGTGAAGAAGAAAAAAAGGGAACTAGGGATCTGGATCTGTTGGCTTCCTATACAGGACGTTTTATGGCAGAAATTTTATGCTACAAGGAAGATGTGTGGGCACCCACTTTAAGAACGATGGGCGATTATCTGGGACGCTATATTTATCTGCTGGATGCTTATGATGATCTAGAAGAAGATAAAAAGAAACAGTGTTTTAATCCTTTGTTAGAAGAAGCGAAGAAAAGCGATTTTGATGAACGCATGCGCACGATTTTAGAATTGATGATTTCCGCATCATGTGAGGCTTTTGAAATATTGCCTATCATTGCGTATGCAGATATCATCCGCAACGTATTATACTCAGGGATATGGGCAAAATATGAATTAGCACGTAAAAAGAGAACAGGTGAAGAAGATGGAAGATCCTTATAAGATATTAGGGGTATCAAGAGATGCCAGTGAAGATGAAATAAAAAAAGCATACCGACGATTAGCAAAGCAGTATCATCCGGATGTAAATAAAACAGCGGGAGCTGAAGAAAAGTTTAAAGAAATTCAGAATGCTTACCAGCAGATCATGGATTATAAGAAAAACGGTGGACCGCAAGACTTTTGGAATGCCAGTGGCTTTAGCAGTAGCTATGGTAATTATCAAGGCTATCAAAAGGGTGGGGCAACGAATGATTATCAAGCGGTAGTGAATTATCTGAATACCGGTCAATATCAGGCAGCGTACAATGTTTTAATTAATATTCAAGAACGTGATGCCAGCTGGTATTATCTGTTTGCCATTGCGAATTATGGCTTAGGTAATCATATTGCGGCAATGGATGCGGCGGAAAAAGCTTGTCAAATGGATCCAAGCAACCAACAGTATCGTCAATTGTATGCGCAGTTGCAAAGAGGCAGGACGCGCTATCAGCAGATGCAGACACCGTTTGGTGGTGCAAGCAATTTCTGTTGTTATTTGCTGTTATGTAATATGTGCCTTGGTGGAGGCGGCATGTGCTATCCTATATTATGCTGTTAGAGTGGAAACACTCTTTTTATTATGGCGTTTTTTGCTTTTTCCTGTAATGAAGAATCTTAATTGATACATCACATCTATCTGGAAAAAGCCTTTATGATATAGAAAGCTGTTTTATATAAAAGGCAGTCTTTGCCTCAATTAGGCACAAAGCTAGTCGTTACTTTGTTTCACAGGGTGATGTGCTTTTCATTGCCTAATATGCATCAAATCCAGAAAGACCCGCTAACGAGAATTTACTTTCGCTCTTGTCTTTTTTACTTATCATTATACACGACAGAGCATATCATTTGATGTAAACGCATTCATACATGAATTTATTACTTTTCTTTACGAAACACATGCAATTTGTTGACAAGTTAAGAATTTCGAGTATGATAGATATGTAAACGTTAGACGCGTATAACTTTTTTAGGAAGGCGGTAGACAGCATGATGACGACATTAGACAAAATACGTCCGGGTATGGGCGGCATCATACAAAGTGTAGGTGGGCAAGGAGCATTGCGCAGAAGACTTTTAGATATGGGATTAACTCCTAAGACCAAAATTCAGGTAACTAAGATTGCCCCTATGGGAGATCCCATGGAATTATATTTGCGTGGTTATGTATTAACACTGCGTTTGCAGGATGCAGCAGAGATTGAAGTACTAGTTAAGGAGGAAGTGCTATGAGTGAAGTGCTAATTGCATTAGCCGGTAACCAGAACTGTGGCAAGACAACCTTATTTAACCGTTTAACCGGAAGCAATCAGCATGTCGGTAACTTTCCCGGGGTAACAGTAGAAAAGAAAATGGGAATCATTAAGAATTTCAAAGAGGCAACACTTGTCGATCTTCCGGGCATTTATTCTTTGTCGCCTTATACAAGTGAAGAAGTTGTCACAAGAGATTTTATCTTAAAAGATCATCCTGCCTTAATTGTTAATATCGTGGATGCGACCAATATTGAACGAAACTTATATTTATCTTTACAGTTGATGGAATTAAAGACACCGATGGTCATCGCATTGAATATGATGGATGAAGTTACTGCCAGTGGAAACAGTATTGATGTAGAAAAGCTGTCAAAGCATTTACAAATTCCCATCGTACCGATTTCCGCTAGTAAGAATGAAGGCATCAATGATTTGATTAGTGTAATCAAGAAGGAAACACGTAAACATCAAGAAGCCATTCATCTGGATTTTTGTAAAGGTGAAGTACATCGTGCCATTCATTCAATTGCACATATCATTGAAGATCATGCGCAGACTGCAGATTATCCAACACGCTTTGCGGCTACCAAATTGGTTGAAGGTGATGAACCGATGCAGCGTGCTTTGCACTTACATCAAGATGATCTGGATATTATAGAAAAAATCGTTAAAAGCATGGAAGATGCTTTAGGTACAGACCGTGAGGCGGCATTAGCGGATATGCGTTATTCTTATATTGAAGAGCTGGTAAAAGATTGTGTTGTGAAAAATCATCGCTCACAAGGATTAAAGCGCAGTCAGCGCATTGATCAGCTGTTAACGCATAAATACTTAGGTATTCCGGTTTTTATCCTTATTATGTTGATGATTTTCTATTTAACCTTTGGACCGATTGGTGGTACTTTGCAAGGCTTATTAGAAGAAGGAATTGACATTGCGGTCAATGCGTTAAGTGATTTACTAATGCATTTACAAGTAAGCTCTTGGCTGCATGCCTTGGTGATTGATGGTATCTGTAATGGGGTAGGAAGTGTCTTATCGTTTCTTCCAGTCATCGTTACCTTATTTTTCTTTCTTTCTTTATTAGAAGATAGTGGTTATATGGCAAGGGTAGCCTTCGTCATGGATAAGGCATTGCGCAAGCTTGGCTTAAGTGGCAGAAGCTTTGTGCCAATGCTGATTGGCTTTGGCTGCAGCGTACCGGCAATCATGTCAACTCGGACCTTAAGTAGTGATCGTGATCGCAAGATGACAATCGTGGTAACACCTTTTATGTCCTGTAGTGCAAAACTGCCTATTTACGGCATGATCACAGCTGCCTTTTTCCCTGAACATACGGCACTTATTTTGATTAGTGTGTATCTGATAGGCATCTTTGTTGCGATACTGTCTGCTTTATTATTAAAGCGTACTGTATTTCAAGGGGAATCTGTACCCTTTGTCTTAGAATTACCGGCTTATCGTATTCCAAGTGCGAAAAGTGTGCTCTTACACATGTGGGAAAAAGCAAAAGATTTCTTACGTAAAGCTTTTACGATCATCTTTGTAGCTAGTATCATCATCTGGTTCTTACAAAGCTTTGACTTTGCCTTTAACTTTGTAGAAGATTCATCTACCAGTATGTTGGCTAACATCGGAACTTGGATCTCCCATATTTTTGCCCCATTAGGCTTTGAGGACTGGCGTGCATCAACGGCATTGGTTACCGGAATTACGGCGAAAGAAAGTGTTGTTTCTACCCTCTCTGTATTAACCAATACGACTAGTGATGCCGGATTATCCGTAGCTCTGCAAACGATCTTCTCTCCGGTATCCGCATTTGCTTTCCTATGTTTCACGGTGTTATATATGCCATGTGTAGCTGCTTTTGCGGCAACAAAACGTGAATTAGGTTCTATGAAACAGGCATTGGCTACAGTGGCTTATCAAACCGGTGTAGCTTATGTGGTAGCACTACTTGTTTATCAGATAGGTTCCTTGCTTTTCTGATGACAGAATCAAGAAAAAAACATATACTAATAGTATAAGAAGGATGTGATGATATGAACTTAGCAGATGTTATCGTGAGCGCCATTATTATCGGCTTATTGATCATTGTCTTTTATGTAACCAGAGCTAAAAAAGGAAATAGCGGTTGTGGCTCTTGTACAAGTGATTGCAGTTCCTGTCATGCATTTTCCAATTTCTATGAAGATTATAAAAAAGATGAGGCTGATAAAAAGCTGAAAGAATAAATTGCATAAATAATTGTCTTACTTGAGGCTGTAATGAAATAGACAAGATTGATAAGTCTATGAGGTTACAGTCTCTTTTTTCTATGTTTCATGCTGTAATGAATTTTTTAGATAAAGAAATAAATTTTTCAGATAAAAGGTATTGGAAAAGAAAGAATCAATAACATATTGAAAATTAATTACAATGGTGATATCTTATAAATGAAATATAATTACATAAGAGGAGGATATCATGAACATTGTAATTGATGCAGCAACTGTTTTAAGGGCATGGCCAAACGTAGAGAAATACCAGAACACGACTTTACGTTATACCCCGAATACGGATTTTCCTGAGGTCATGGAGGAGATTATCGGTAAGCCGGATATCATTCGGCTGTTTGTGACCTTGGACGAAGTTTGGGATTATCGAACGAATGAATATCATTGGAATTATCTGATTGGTGAAAATCGCTATGTTGGTGATAATAAGCATTATGAATACGATTGGCCGTTGACGGAAGTAAGTCCTTTTCAGGTGCATGAAGAAGATTATCTGCGTTCTCATGCGGCGCATGCCAAAACGGTTATGTTGAATATTCGCCGTTATGAGCGTGAAGTTATTGAAGGAATCATTACTCTGGAAACCTATGAAAAAGTTTTTGAAAAGGTAGTGGAATACTATAAAGAGCATATTGCCAATATTGTCTATATTGAATGTTGTAATGAAGTGGAAATTCCGCGTTTCGGTGGCTTGCGCATGGAAGAATACTATCCGTTATATCAGTGTGCTAGTCGTGCCATAGCTCGTTTAAATGCCAAACATTCTTATGAACAGCCATTGCAGATTGGTGGTTTTGGGATGTCGGCAGGTATGTCCAATTGGAAATACTGGGATGCTTTTATGCGGCTTCTGGCAAAGGATGAAAAGCGCAAAATTGATTATTATTCAATGCATGAATATCATGGAAATCCATGCCGCATCTTAGAATTTTATATTCGTCATGAAGAACTGCGAAAAGAATTTAACTTACCGGAATTGCCTTTGATGATGAGCGAATACGGTATGCGTTATGGTTTGGGAGATGCCGGCAGACCGGACAATTTACATAACGCCAGTGGTGAAGTAGCCGGCATGTTGTTAGGTTCCTATTGTAAAAACTTAAAGATGTTTCCTTGGTGCAGTTTTCATAATCCGAATCAGCAGTTAGGAAGAACGATGTTCTTACAAATGGAAGATACTTATATCCCAACACCAAGCGGGCATGTCATGACGATGTTTCACTGGCTCAAGCCTTGGCAGCTCATTGTGGAAGAAGATACGGAAAATCAAATCATCGCGACCAAAGATAAAGACAGCTATGCCATCATGGCAGCGAATCCATTAGAAGATAAACGGGAATATCATTTTCTGCTAAAACATATAAAAAAGGCGGATTATATCATGAAAGAATATTATGTGGATGCTTTTCATAACAACTGTCTGCAAGATAAAAGTTGTATGAAATTGAGTATTTCAAGAGAAACTAAATTTCAAAATGTAGATAAAATTACGTTCACAAGAGAGATGAATCCAACAAGTGTACACTTTTATACTATAGAAAAAAGAAAATAAATTACATAATAAAAGATAAAATACGTCGAAAAGTGGCAAAAAATGCCATTTTTTAATACATTTTACACATAAATGAAATTAAATTACGAGAAAGTATAAAAAATAGTTGTAATTTAATTACACAGATATTATAATATACATGAAATTAAATTACAGTTAGTTTCAGATAATGTAATTTCGGTGTAAGAAAGAGAGGGTAATTTATGAGCGCTGAAAAATTATCACTAGGTCAGCAGATCTTAGAAGGCTTAGGAGGAGCTGGAAACATTAAGGTCTTTGAGAATTGTATGACCAGGCTACGTGTCGTTGTAGTGGATCCATCTAAGGTTGACAGAGCGGCATTGGGAAACATTAAAGGGGTTTTACGGGTAGTTGGTTCTCCGGAAGAACCGCAGATCGTATTAGGTCCGGGTGTGGCAGATGATGTCTGTACGGAATTAAAAACGATGCCCGGCTTGAACTACTCCGAAGTGAAAGCCGATGGTGCTTTGATGAAGAAGAAAGATGCTAAAGGTATCTTCAGTTTCTTTGCGAAAGTATTCGCACCATTGATTCCGGTATTTGCCGGAACCGGTTTGATCTTTGGTATCATGAAGCTGTTTGTGTTGATTTTTAACATGACCGGTATTAGTTTATTTGATCCGGCTGCTGTTGTGGATGGCGGTTCACAATTCATGGCTGTATTAAATGTATTAGCTAGTACATTCTTTACGTATCTGAATATTGCTGTTGCCATGCAGGCCGCAAAAGTCATGGGTGGAAATCCATACCTTGGCTTGGTTGCCGGTGGTATTGTTACCAACGTTGCCGGATTAAATGGCGTTGCGATGGGCTTCTTAGGCTTATCTTTCGCAAATGGCCGTGGTGGTACATTGGCCGCAATGGCAGCTGGTGCATTGATTGCTGTTGTCGAAAGAAAAATCAAAAAGCATACACCAAATGCCTTGCGCATTCACATGCCGTCGCTCTTATCGGTTGTCATTGTCGGTATCATTACGATTTACATCCTGCAGCCGGTTGGCGGACTTATCACAGATGGTATTACAGAAGCATTGATGTGGTTATTCAATAATGCCGGTCCTTTAGGCGGTGCTGTTATATCTGCATTGTTCCTGCCATTGGTAATGACCGGTATGCATCAAGGTCTGACACCGGTACATACGGCATTGATTCAGCAGTTAGGTTACACACCGTTGTATGCATTTAACTCTATGGCTGGTGGCGGACAGGTTGGTGCAGCGACCGCGTTGTATTTCAAATATCGTAAACAAAAAGCTTTACAGAGTGCCATCGTCGGTGGCTTACCTGCTGGTATCTTAGGTATCGGTGAACCATTGATCTTCGGTGTTACCTTACCATTAGGCCGAGCCTTTGTGACTGCCTGCCTAGGTGCCGGTGTTGGCGGCTTGGTTTGTGGCTTCTTCCCAGAAATGGGCGCCGTAACAATCAACGTTTCCGGTATCTTAGGAACTTTGGTTAATACCAAACCACTGGTATACTTATTAGCATATGCGACTTCTATTGCTTGCGGCTTCTTATTCACTTGGTTTGTTGGTGTTAAACAGGAAAATCTGGATACCTTCATCGTAGAAGAATAAAAAAAGACTTATGTACATCCTGCCTATGAAAGGCAGGATGGTGCATAAGTTCATAATTAAAAACAAAACCATTCATTCTGTATCGACTATGTAAAATATATGTATCAAAACTTTATGCAAATGAACTTTCATATAGTATATATGCGAAGCAGAATGAATGTATCGTATAAAGGAGGAAATTGTTATGAGTTTCATGTTTAAACCATTAGCTTATGATGAGCCAAATGCTGTAAACAAAATTCAATTGAAAGATGATGTACGACAAAATTTCATTCGTGGGAATGAAATTATCGCTAAAACGATGATTACCACTATGCAGACTGCCATGCGTGATGATTGCTATGTCTTATGCATGGATGGCTATGTCAGTGCGCAATTTGGATCTATGGTGGAAGCACTGCAAAAAGCTGCAAAAGAAAATCAAACAGACCTGTATGTTTACGATATGTGGGATATTTATAAAACACAGGCGCAAATAGATGAGCTGACAAAAGAAAGTCTACCATTAAACTATGAAGATGATCCGGTACTATTATTCGGTAGATTATACAAAGGGAATATCGAGAATTTTATTGATCCTGCGAAACAGGCGGAAGTAGTACAAACGCTGAAGGAAAGAAAAAAAGGCATTCATTTGATATATGGCATGGGAAGTGCCAGTGAAGCCATCCGTAAGGCAGCCAATGGCATTGCCTATTTAGATGTAACACCGAAAGTTGCGGCGATTCGTGCTCGAGAAGAAAAATTCGTGAATATCGGCGATGAAAGTGCAAGACCATTCAATTTGTTGATGCGTCGTAATTACTTTGTCGACTTTGAAGTAACACTGCGTTTACGTAAGACTTTACTAGATGAAGATGCCATTACTTTCTACATCTTGGATAATGATGATAATGATCGCCGCATGTTATACAACCATGCCTTAAATGAAATCCTAGATACGCTGATTCAATATCCATTCCGTGCCAAACCGGTATATCTGGAAGGCATCTGGGGAGGAGAATACATCCGTAAGATTCGTAATATTCCTATGGATATTGCCGGCAATATCGCATGGATCTTTGAATTTATCCCGATGGAAGTAAGTATTGAAGTCGCAGTGGGAGATGATGTTGCGGATATCCCATTCTATACCTTTGTTCAAAAGAAAGGCTTAGAAATGATGGGACAGCATTGTATGGAAGAATTTGAAGGTTATTTCCCAATTCGTTTCAACTATGATGATACATGGCACAGTGATGGCAACATGTCGATTCAGGTGCATCCGGATGAAGATTTTATCATTGAAAACTATGATGAATTCGGCCGTCAGGATGAAGCTTATTATGTGATTGCGACCGGACATGGAGCCAAGACGTATGTCGGCTGGAAAAATGATGGCAGGGAATTTTTGGAGCTGGCGAAAAAATCAGAAAAGGATCACTGTGATATTGATTATCAGAAATATGTTAATGCCGTACCATCCATACCGGGCAAACAGATCATGCTGCCGGCAGGAACGATTCATTCATCCGGACGAAATCAGTTGATTTTGGAACTGGGAAGCTTAACGATTGGCTCATATACGTATAAGGTATATGATTATAACCGTAAGGATAAAGAAGGTAAGGTACGACCAATCCATACTGCGAATGCAGAAAAGGTTTTACATTTTGAAAGGGATAGTGAATGGGTAGATAACAACATTGCCATTGAACCGATAATGGTCGAAGAAACACCACAATATCGTGAATATACCGTTGGTTCTACAGACTTGATGTATTATCAGACCAATCGAATCGAAATGGAAACCCATGCAATTTACGAAGGTAAAAATAACGGTCAGTTTACCGTACTCACCTTAGTGGATGGAGAAGAAATCAAGGTATATTCCAAATCGCATCCGGAATTTAGCTATACTCAGAAATACTTGGATATTGTAACGATTCCGGCAACGATTGAGGATTATGTCATTGAAGCTAAAGGCTATCAGCCGGTTGTGATACATAAGACCTTCTTAAGAGAAAATTATTCACGTTATAAGAATTTGGACTATAAAAATCGTTAGAAAGGAAGGATACCATGGATTTTATCAGAGAACCAAAAGCAATACAGGAATTTTGGGATACCTGTAAATTACAGGGACAAAATGTAGTAGATCGACAAAAGAAAGTTAAGGAATGCATCGGTGTTTATAATAATGAAGAAGCATTAAAGGAACATGGCGATAACTTAGCGTATTGGGTAAGCAATCAAAACTTTAATCGTGAAAGTTATGTGAAAGGAAATCTGCAATGGGGTATTACTTATATCAATCCGTTTACGGTAGATGGGGAATGTGCCATGACCAGCGGCCATTATCATGGGGATAGTGATTGTGATGAATACTATTATGGTTTAAAAGGCGAAGGTTTCCTATTGTTTTGGGATGGCGCACAGGATTTCTATGTAGAAAAAATATTCAAAGGCTCCTTGCATTATATCAATGGGCATTATGCACATCGTATCATCAATAGTGGCGATGAAGTGTTGGCAGTGGCGGCATGTTCGCTACCTTCTAGTAAACAGGATCACAAATCCATTCAAGAAAGAGGATTCCCTTACCGCTGTTATAAACGAGATGGTAAGATTGTCTGGGAGAAGCAGGAATGAAACCCTTAAGACTTCAGCCTGTCTATATCAAAACGATATGGGCAGGGCATACCCTACATGATATCCGTTCCTTACCGGAAGAAGGTATTGGAATCGCCCGTGAAGTATGTGCCTATAAAAATTCAGAAAATCTAATTGCGGAAGGTGAATATCAGGGAAAAAGTATTAAGGAATTGATTCAAGAACATCATGAGGAACTGATGGGTAGGGATGATAGTAATCAGTTGATTCGGGCTGCTTACATTGATGCAATCGAAGATCTATCCATTCAGGTACATCCCAAGGAAACAGATGCCGCTATTTTAGGGGATTATGAAAAATCAGAATCTTGGTACATTGTGGATGCGAAAGAAGGTGCAAGCATCGTAGCAGGTACGACTACTACGGATAAAGCAGTATTGAAAAAAGCGATTGAAGAAGGTACGTTAGAAAAATACATTCAACGCATACCGGTAAAAAAAGGCGACTTTGCTTTGATTCCGGCAGGATTGCTGCATGCTTGTGGTAAGGATATGCTGGCGATAGAGATTGGCAGCTTTGGCGGTATCACATATCGTTTGTATGACTATGGCAGACCAAGACCCTTGGATCTGGAAAAAGGCTTTGCGGTATTGGATTGTGATGAAGCCTGCAGCATGACACATCATCCATTGCCAGATAAACCATGCAATCAGAGAAATACTGGTGTGGATCACCCGCTGTTTCATGTTGATGTGATTGATATTGCCAAGGAAGGACTGTTTGAAACAAACAACCAATATCATGTAATCGTATGCGTAGATGGAAGTGGGGTTGTAGAGTGTAAAGGGGAAGCATTTGCTTTAAACTATACGCAGACGCTACTCATACCGGCAAGTGCGAAGCAATATCGCATCAAAGGAAATTTGCGTATTTTACAAGGTTGGAAACCATAAAACGATGAAATATGCATGAAAATGCTATTTAAAAAGCATAAGAATGAGCGATAAACGAGAAATCAGTTAGCATAATAACCGGGGTAATGATATAATATGAATGTTAATGGGGTGTGAATATGAACACAAAAATTGAAAGTGTCTATGCGACATTGTCTAAATCTGACAAAGCCATTGCGGATTATTTTTTAAGCCATGGCAAAGACATAATTTCTATGAACATTCATGAACTTGCGGCTGAAATCGGTACTTCTTCTGCTTCTGTTTCTCGTTTCGTAAGAAAAGTATTAGGAAAGAGTTTTGCGGAAACCAAGATTGAACTGGCAAAGAATATTGAAAGTTTGAGTGTGGAAAATACCCATGAAATATTTGAATGGGCATCAGACTTTGATGATATGCCGAATAAAATCATTTCGCATATCGATCAGGTTTGTAAGGATGTGCTGGACTTCAATGGAATCAAGGTATTTGAGGAAGTTATCACCTTACTGGCAGATGCGGAAAACATCTTCCTGTTTGGTGTCGGCAGCAGTGGCATCGTTGCTCAGGATATGCATCAGAAAATGATTAAGCTGCGAAAGCGGGCTCTATATATTACCGATTCTAACTTTGGTACGTTAAATGCCGCTTTGTGTACGGATAAAGATGTGGTTGTGGCAATCAGTTTCAGCGGTCGTACCAAGGAAGTCAATATAGCTGCCAGAAAAGCAAAGGAAATGGGCGCAAAGGTAATTTCTATTACCAATAATACAAAAAACAAATTGTGTGCCTTAAGTGATATTAATATTGTGATACCAAGTGTGGAAATGAATGAATCAAGATTGGCCGCTATTTTTTCACGCTATGGACAGTTATTTGTTGTCGATATGCTCTTTGTCGGTCTGGCAAAACGGATAAGTAATTCTCCGAGCCAGTTATTGGATGGTTATCGAGAAATCTTAAAGGAATTAAAAGAAAACAGATAGGAGATTCAAATGTTATGGAAAAGATAAAGACTTTTCTTGCTCCGATAAAAGGAAAACTGTTGGATATCAGTTGTGTTCCTGATGAGGTTTTTGCGGATCGTGTTATGGGAGATGGCTTTGCGCTGGATATTTTAGGCGGTGAAGTCATTGCTCCGATGGATGGTGTCGTTACGGCAGTATTTCCGGGAGGACATGCAGTTTGTCTGCAAGCGGATTGCGGTGTACAGGTATTGATACATATCGGCTTGGAAACGCACACTATCAAACATTTGTATAAAACAAAAGTTGAACAGGGACAACATGTGAAGGCAGGCGATTTACTGGTTGTTGCGGATTATAAAAAATTACGTAAAAAGGCCAAATCACCAATTACGCCAATCGTTTTTTTGAATCAGGAAAAGATTGAATTATTAAAAGAAAACGAAATGGTAGAAGCAGGAGATACCGGTATCATCCGTATCACTGTTCAGGATGCCTAATATGATACAGGGATATGGTGTATCTCTTTATTTAGAAGAACATGCAGATGAAACAAAAATGCAGTCTTATCTGGCATTGGCAAAAAGCAAAGACTGTAAGGAAATATTTACTTCTGCCCATTTACCAGAATACACGCTAAAAGAACAACTCCGATTCCTCGCCATATTGGTTAAACAGGTACATCGTTTCCGTATGGAAATCAGTGTGGATTTCGGTGGTGGCAGTATCATGGAAATATTACAGGATCCCTTTACATGCGAAGCCATTGCTTCATTACAACTAGATGCCATGCGATTGGATTACGGATGTAATGCGGATATCATGGAAGCTTTGCACAAGCAAACCGGGATTTCTACCTTTATTTTAAATGCTTCCATCTTACAGGAAAAAGAATTGCTTCCATATTTGGAAAAAGCAAAAGAGCATCAGATACAAATAAAGGCCTGTCATAATTTTTATCCTAGAGAAGATACTGGGTTAGATATGGATTTCATGATCAGTCAATATCAGTTGTTTCATAAATATGGTATTCCGGTCACTGCCTGTATCGCTTCTCACACTCATCCAAGAGGGCCGATATTCAAAGGATTGCCTACCATGGAAAAACAGCGTTACATGTCGGTGGAAAAAGCCGCTTTAGAACTTTCTGCTTCATTAGTGGCTGATTGGCTGTTGGCAGGGGATGCCTATTTAAAGGAAACCGAGTTGGATGCATTGTATTGCATCTTGCATAAAAAGGAATTGGTGCTGCATGTCTCATTTTTAGAAAATGCAACAAAGGAAGAAAAGCAGTTGCTGTTAGGGCGCGTGCATGCCATTCGCTATGACAGCAATTCCCGCATACTCCGTTCCCAATCATCACGAGAGATGGCGGAGTTTGCGAAAAAAATCAAAGCGCATAATACAGTTGAAAGAAAAGCTTTGACAATTACCATTGATAATGAAAACTACCTGCGTTATAGCGGGGAAGTACAGTTTGTTTTACAGGATCTGCCCAGTGATGAACGGGTTAATGTAGCAGGCTGTATAGCGAAAGAGGATGCATGGAAACTGCAATATTATCGGGAAGGTTTCGCATATCGTCTGATTGCTGTTTGACATCCTTTGGGATGTCTTTTTAGGAGGCAGGAAATGAACTATCATCAACTTACAAGTAAAGATGTTTCCCAGCTTTTGGAACTGTGGAATGAGGTGGTTTTAGAATATCCGCTAACGATGAAAAAACTGGTACAGACTTTATTTTGTGATGAAAATTATGATAATCAGGCTACTTTCTTAGCAGAGAACGAAAAAGAAATCGTAGGTTTTTGTATAGCAATCAAAAGAAAGTATCCGTATTTAGAAAAAGGTCTGGAAGAAGATAAGGGATGGATTTATGCCATTGCCGTAAAAAAAGCTTATCAAAGACAGGGGATAGGCAGTCGGTTACTGGCTTATGCAGAAAACTATCTGCAATGTCCACATGTGATTGTCGGTGCTTATAGTCCACATTATCTAATGTGTGGTATTGATGCAAATAAACAAGAAACTGTGTCTTTTTTCACAAAGCACGGTTATCAGCTCAAAGCTTGCGCATATCCGATGAAGATGGATCTTACGACGTATCAAATGCCAAAAAGCATCCAGGAATTAAAGCAACGCAAGGAAGCAGAAGGCTATTCTTTTGTTTACTTTACATGGGCAGATGGCGAAGCGTTTTTATCTTTTCTACAAATGAATTTCAGTGCCGGTTGGCGCAAACACGTTATATCGGCAATGCAATCAGCTACGGCAGAAAATACGATTCTGTTATGTAAAAAAGGAAAGGAAATCATCGGCTATGTGCAAAGAGGCATTTTACAGGAAGCCAACCGATATGGCCCTTTTGGTGTGAAAGAAACATATCGCGATGCCGGTATCGGTTCCATCTTAGCGCATCTGATGTGGCAGGATATGAAAGCAAATGGCTTAAAAAATGTTTGGTTTCACTCTACCGATGAGAACGGGCGACGTTTTTATGAACGACAGGGCATGCAGGTCGTAAGAAAATTAGTACACTGTGAGAAGGTGAGAACATGAATCTGGCTGTTATCGGGACAAGTAAGATTGCCCAAAAATTGACAAGCACCTTTCTTACGTTTCCGGATATGCAAGTAAATGCTGTGTATTCAAGAACAAAGGAAAAAGGAAAGGAATTCGCATCGGTATTTTCCTGTACCAAAGTTTATACAGATCTTGAGGATATGGTAAACGATAAAGAAATAGACTTGGTATATATCGCTTCCCCTAACGCGTTACATGTAGCTCAAAGCAAGATCTGTTTACAACATGGCAAGCATGTGTTTTGTGAAAAGCCGATTGCTTTTTCCAGAGATGAACTGGATTCTTTGATTGCATTGGCTAAGCAGAATCACTGTTTCTTTCAAGAGGCTATGACGGTAACTTACATGCCAAACTTTTCCATCCTAAAACAGGCCATACAGGATAAACATCCGCATTTACTAACCTGTGATCTGTCCCAATATTCAATACAATATGATGCTTTAAAACAGGGAGAAATAAGCAATGTGTTTGCTAAGCAGATGAAAGGCGGTGCTTTGTATGATTTAGGTGTATATTGTTTACATTTTGTATATGGCATTCTTGGATATCCGAAAGCTATGACGAAATATGATGTAAGATATACCAATGGTATTGATACCTCCGGTGTTATCGTGATGCAGTATGAGCAATGCAATGCCATCATCAGCTATGGAAAAGACAGTAAGGGAAGTGCCCATACTAGAATCCAATGTGAAGAAGGGTATTATGATATGGAAGGAGCTTGCAGCCGATTACGAACGATTGTTTTTCATGATGAACAAGGCACGCATGCGCTTGGTACAGAAACAAAGGAAAATCATCACTGGTATGAAGTAGATGCCTTTCTGAAAATGATACAAAAAAATAATCATGCCTTCCAACAACAGCAATGGGAACAATCTCTTGCGGTATGTCAGCTGCTGGAAGAATTACAAGAGAAAGGAGATAAAACAGTATGAAGGTCAGTGTACCATTGGCAGTAAGTGCCCAAAGTTTTTATACATATCTGTTGAAACAGATCAAAACCGATATTCAGGCTTCTAAAAATACCGTACCGGCTACGTTAGAGGAACTAGATGGCTATACGTATTCAAGATTTTTAAAAAGACAAAAAAAAGATGCATTGGAAATTCGAATTCAGGTTGGACCGTTAATTGAAAACCGCTATTATGAAGTGAAGTATCAGACACCGACGGCATCCAATCGTTATTTCTATGATATTACAGAAGTTGATGAACATCATATTGAAGTGACGTATTGTGAGGATAACAGTGCAAAAGGAAGTATCAATAACTGGTTTTATAAGACAAGAGTAAAATTTCGAGAGGCCAATGTGCAAATGCGTGTAAAGGAAACATTAAAAGCCATTGAACAACAATTACAAGGAGATACGTCATGGATACCATCGAAACCTTAGATACAGAACAGATCAATCCGGCTTCTTCACAGATCAGTGAAGTTTCCACATTAGAAAGACTTACCATTATTAATAATGAAGATAAACGGGTTGCACAGGCCGTATCGTTATGTTTGCCAAAGATAGCAGAATTTGTGGATCATGCAGCCATGTGTTTGAAACAGCAGGGCCGCCTGTTTTATATCGGTGCAGGAACTTCGGGCAGATTGGGAGTATTGGATGCCAGTGAGTGTCCTCCTACCTATGGTGTAAAGAAAGAGCTTGTGCAGGGCATTATCGCCGGTGGAACGATTGCTTTAACGGATGCGGTAGAAGGTTGTGAAGATGATGAACAACAGGCAGTTGAAGATTTAAAGCAGGTCGGTTTTACCAAGAATGATTGCCTGCTTGGCATTGCAGCCAGTGGCAGAACGCCATATGTGGTGGCAGCTTTACGCTATGCCAAAGAAATCGGTGCATATACCGGTGCATTGAGCTGTTGTCATAAGGCAAAAATATCGGCTTATGCCGAAACAGCAATAGAAGTCATTACCGGCGCTGAAGTAGTCAGCGGTTCTACTCGCATGAAGGCCGGTACGGCACAAAAGATGGTTTTAAATATGATCAGCACTTCGTTAATGATAGCCTTAGGTAAAGTATATAAAAACTATATGGTAGATGTGATGCCAACAAATGAAAAATTATTGCAGCGAGCAAAGCATCTCATCAAATTGACCTGTGATTGTGATGAAAGTTGTGCAGAGCAGCTATTTGAAGCAAGTCATCATAGTGTAAAAGCCGCCATTGTCATGCATAAGCTGAAGCTGTCCTATGAGGAAGCAGAAAAACGCTTAAAAACAAACAACAATTTAAATGAAGTATTATCCGGTAAGTAAAAACACGCTAGAAGCGTGTTTTTATGTGAAGCCTATTAAAAATGCGAATTAACAAGTAACTTTACATAAAGTTATTGGCAACAGATCTTGTCAATGAAAGAGGTGGATTTTATGATTAAAGAGGAAATTCTTGCGATGAGTTGAAAAGACGATGAAATATATAAAACGATTAAAAGGGAAGTTAATTAAAATGCTTTTTTAGTCATTAAAACACCAATGTAGTTCTCATCTGAGTTTTATTCTTACAGAGGCTTGTAACCGGTAAAGTATTTACGGATTATCAGGTTTTCCTATTAGCTTTTTTATCTGGGTTTATCGACCAATATGTGACAAAGTATAAATATACCAAAAAAAAGAAAGGCTCATTTTTGATAAACATAAGAAAAAATGAAAAGATGAGCAAATATTCGTTAGAATAGATAATAGATTTTGATATAGAGCAGGAAGATTTCATAGAATACCTGTTAAAGCATGGTATAACAGTGCAATGGAAAGTAGTTGTATAAAGATCTATGATTTTTACTATACGCTACAATTCTGATAGATAAGCATGTAATTATCACACATCTAGATTGGGTTTTAGCGTTGAATGGTGCTTCATAAAAATCAAAGATGGGGAAGATACCATTTTAAAGCGTTTGTAAAAAGCTAAAGAAGCATTTACATTTCTTTCAAATACAACTACAATAAAGGCAAAGAGGTGAAACATATGATACAGACATATCGAAACCATACTCCACGAATTGATGCCACCTGCTTTGTTGCGGATAATGCGACTATCATTGGTGATGTAACTATGAAAGCAGATGCCAGTGTTTGGTTTGGCAGTGTGATTCGTGGGGATAAAGATCATATTGAAATCGGTGAAGGCAGTAACATTCAAGACAATTGTACGTTACATACCGATCCACAGCATGTATTGACTATAGGAAAACATGTAACGGTGGGTCATAATGCCATTTTGCATGGCTGTCATATTGAGGATGAGGTGTTAATTGGTATGGGTGCCATTATCTTAAATGGTGCTCATATTGGTTCCCATAGTATTATCGGAGCCGGGGCTTTAGTGACAGAACATATGCAGATACCTAAAAACAGTATCGTTGTTGGCTGCCCTGCCAAGGTTATAAAGACAATATCAGCACAACAAATACAGGAAATTCAAGACAATGCTATGCATTATGCACAACTAGGCAAAGAGTATAAGGAGATGTAAAGATGGATGCAAATGTAAAGGAAATTATCAAAATTAAAATGGAAGCCTGTAAAAAGGCATTAGAGAAGAATGGTATGAAAGCGTATCTTGTGGAAGATGCACAGGCTGCCAGAGAATTAGTGAATGCGATGATCAAAGATCATGAAACAGTATGTGATGGTGGGACGATGACATTACAAGAAACCGGTATTTTGGATATGCTAAATCATCGTGATCTTGTGTTTCATTCACACAGTGATCCTACGATGACACGGGAACAAAGTGATGCAGAGGCACGTAAAGCATTTTCAGCAGATACCTTTATCGCCAGTACCAATGCGGTAACTTTGCAAGGAGAATTGGTGAATATCGATGGTCATGGAAACCGGGTCAGTGCTATGATTTTTGGACCGAAGCAAGTCATTATCGTAGCCGGGTATAATAAGATTGTCGAAGATGAAGAGGCGGCAAAGAAACGTATCCGTGAAATTGCTGCTCCAGCCAATAGTGTACGCTTGCATAAGCAGACACCTTGCAGCAAGACAGGAAGCTGTCAGGATTGTTACAGTAAAGATCGCATATGCAGCAGTTATGTTAAGATCAACTATGATAAGGAAGATCGTATCCGCGTAATTTTGATTGCGGAAGCATATGGGTATTAAAAACGATCACGAAAAAAGAGATGAGGAAAAAAGCGTAAAGTATTATCTCATAAGCTTTCTATCATCTCTTTTCTTATGCTATTTTATGCAATAGATAAGGTGTTTAGCAATACTATTGCAAAGAGTGTGAGCTAAGCTTCTCTTGTTATAAGTAAGCGTTTACTCTTTCAAGATCCGTAACACCATTCGGATTATCTTTCCGCATGTTTTCTAAAAGAATAGGAATTTTTGATGGATCTTCTCTAATTGCACAAGCCTCTTCCCATAAAATGCCGACTAATTGTAAATAAGTGACAAGTCCATGAACGCTTTCTACTTCAGGAATCTCATTGTCTTTTATGATAAGTAGCGATGTGATCTTACTATCAGAGCCTCGCTTGATTGGTTCTTGATTACCAAGCACATATTGATTTTCTTCAAAAAAGCGCTTTGTCGTATAGGTATAACGGGCAAGATTTCCCAACATATTACAAGCCCATACACAATCTTCACTGCTATGTTCTTGCAGCTTCATGGTCATTTCATAGCCCCAGCGACTATATGTTTGTCCAAATGCCTGTTCATCGCCATATAGATTGGTCATGCCATAGGTAACAATATGTTGATATCCTTTTGGTGAAGTATAAATACTATAGCCATCCAAATATTCATTTCCTCCAAATAATGCACGAGATGTTAATGTAGTTGCGTAATGTTTTGGCTTTTGATTAGGATAACATTTGGCAAAACTATCCTCAATCACTTCCCAACCCGGCGCAAAATCTTCATCAGCTAATGCTTTTCGATAATCCTCAAATCGCATTCCTGCTACAATCTTTTCCTTACCATGTGCATGGACAATTTTCTTTTTCGGTTTATGAAAAATACGCATAAGGATCCCTCCCTGTTTTTATTTTACCACAAGTGGCTTTGCATACTTTTGTTTTTTATAAAAAATACGAATAAGGCGTTTCAATATACCCATACTAAAGATGAAAAAGGAGTGATGATATGTTTGAACATAAGAAAAAGTTATTGCATCCAGTAAAAGTAGAACGTCCAAATCCGCAATATGCAGTACTAATGCAGGAGCAGTTAGGTGGAAACAATGGTGAATTAAAAGCAGCTTTACAGTATTTATCTCAGAGCTTTCGTGCAAAAGATCCTGTTTTTAAAGATTTATTCTTAGATATCGGTACGGAAGAATTAAGCCATATGGAAATGGTGGCAGAAACGATTAATTTATTAAACGGCGGTGATGTTGATTACAAAAAGGTTGAAAATGGTGAATTAGAAACAATGGTAACCTTTGGTTTAAATCCGGCTTTAGTTAACTCAAGTGGAAATCCATGGACAGCTGATTATGTTACCGTGACTGGCGATTTAGCAGCTGATTTATTAGCGGATATTGCCAGTGAGCAGCGTGCCAAAGTCGTTTATGAATACTTATATCGCCAGATTGACGATAAGTATGTAAAGGAAACAATCATGTTTTTACTTGAGCGTGAAGAAGCGCATAATGCATTGTTCTGTGAGGCGTTGAATAAGATTACGGATGATGGCAGTAACCGTAACTTCGGTATGAGTGAAGATAGTCGTTTGTATTTTGACTTATCGAAGCCAGGACGTTATTTTGATGACCCAGATCCTAAACCGGTAGAAATGGCAAACGCCAAAAAAGGAAAAACGACTGCGAAAAAGAACTAGTGAAAACACTTGGCATGGTGAAGTATTCCCAACTTCATCATGCTTTTTCTATAGGAATGAAGATGTTTATCGAAAAGTTTAAAGATTTACTGAATACGGATGCTTTTCTTTTCGATGATTCAGGTGCTTGCTCATCCATCTGATAATAAAGAAAAAGGGCCTAAGCCCTTTTATTCTTCATCTGCTAAACGTACTTCACTGACACCGGCAATCTCATCCATGATAATTGCCTCAATGCCATCCTTTAAGGTATCACCGATGGACATGCAGCCAACACAGGCTCCTAACAAACGTACACGAACGATGCCATCCGTGAAAGAAACATATTCTACATCGCCACCATCGCGCTGAATGTAAGGACGAATTTTTTCAATAACATTGCGTATTTCATCTTCTTTATTAATCATACATTCACCTACTTTCTATAAATGCAGCAGCTGATACATAAGTAAAGATACGAAAAAGCCTAAGATCATGCCGCCGATAATTTCAACAAATTTATGTCCTAAAACACTTTTGATTTTTTCATGATAAATCGGATCATTTAATTTCAGACCCTTCATACCTTCCAAATCTGATATAAGCTGTTTGGTCAGCTGTATGTTTCGCCCTGCATAATAACGTACATTTGCAGCATCATAAATAACAATGAAACTGAATACACATGTAATCGCAAAATAGGTGGAATCAAAGCCTTCACTCAATCCAATTGCCATCGTCAATGCAGTGACCGTGGAACTATGAGAGCTGGGAAATCCTCCGCATGCAATACATTGATGAATATCTACTTTCTGTGTACGCAAATAAAGGACAACAGGTTTTAAGACCTGCGCCAATACATTGGCAAATAAAGCTGCCAGCAGGGGATATATGGAACTCATGCAAGTATCACCTCATTAAAGAGAAAAAGTTCTCGTCTTCATTATTATAGCACAAAAACCAAAATTATTGATAGTTGTCTGCTTTTTGCCAGCAATTTCTCTTCCTATGATGTAATGTCATATAAAACATATGGAAAGGACTGTTAATTTTAGAAAAGAACGTGCTATAATTAACACGAGCGAAATGAGGTGAGTAGATGCATTATATGGTTGGTGAAGTCGTTGAAGGGGTGATTACCGGCATCAAGCCTTATGGGGCATTCGTCTATTTAGATAATTGTCATAATGGACTGATTCATATTTCCGAAATCAGTGAACGCTTTGTCCGTGATGTGCATACGTATGTGAAAATTAATCAGCGGGTAAAAGTGAAAATTCTTGATATTGATGAAGATGGCACCCACTTCAAACTGTCTTTAAAAGCTGTAGAGGCAAAGAAAGCTCGTTCTATGCGCAAACGCAAGATCATTCATGAATTGCCAAAGATGGAAATAGGATTCACATCCTTGGCAGAAAAGCTGGATTCATGGATTGAGGATGCAAACAGATAAAGGAGAAAAAGCATATGATGAAATTAGACACTACGCATGCATTTTTAAAAGAAGACGTAAAAAGCTATCAGGAAGTCGTTAATAAATATCACGAACAGCTGATGAAGCGTACCGGTAAAGGGAATGACTTTGTAGGTTGGGTAGAATGGCCGCATACCTATGATAAAGAAGAGTTTGACCGTATGAAGAAGGTTGCCCAAAAAATCCGTGAGAAATGTGATGTTTGTATTGTTTGTGGTATTGGTGGTTCTTATCTGGGAGCACGTGCTGCTATTGAAATGATCAATGGCTTGTATGCTGATAAAAAACCAGAAATTATCTTTATGGGAAATACATTCTCCAGTACGTATATCGCACAGGTCCTGAATTATATAAAAGATAAGGAAGTTTGTGTAAACGTTATTTCTAAATCCGGAACAACGACGGAAACAGCATTGGCTTTCCGTTTACTGAAACAGTTCATGGAAGATAAATATGGAAAAGACGGTGCACGTGAAAGAATTGTTGCGACAACCGATAAAGCACGGGGAACATTGAAGGCAATCGCTGATAAAGAAGGCTATGAAACTTTTGTAATTCCAGATGATATCGGTGGACGCTTTTCTGTTATCACACCGGTAGGTTTATTCCCAATCGCTGTAGCCGGTATCGATATTGATGCCATCATGACTGGTTTACAGAAGGCATATGAAGATATGGCGGATCCTGATCTGGCTAAGAATGATGCTTATGCATATGCAGTCTGCCGTCGCATTTTAGAGAATCAGGGCAAAAATGTGGAAATGCTGGTAAGCTATGAATCACAAATGACCATGGTTGCGGAATGGTGGAAGCAGCTGTTTGGTGAAAGTGAAGGTAAGGAAGAAAAAGGAAACTTACCAACAAGTGCAAACTTCTCTACCGATTTGCATTCTTTAGGTCAATTTATCCAAGAAGGTAAAAAAGTACTGTACGAAACCTTGTTGTTAGTAGAAAAACCAACGTTGGATATCACTTTCCCAAGTGATCCTGACAATGCGGATGGCATGAATTACTTAGCAGGTAAATCGGTTGATTGGGTAAATAAGATGGCAGCAAAAGGTACTTTAGAAGCGCATGAAGTAACTGGAAATGTACCAAATCTGATTATTACGATGCCTGATATGAGTGCGGAAAGCTTTGGTTATATGTGCTATTTCTTCTTCCGTGCTTGCGCTATGACTTGTTATATGTTGGATATCAATCCATTCAATCAGCCAGGTGTAGAAGTTTATAAGAAGAATATGTTCCGTTTATTAGGTAAGAACTAAAAAAGCAAATAATAAATCCTAAAAAAGTGCTGTAGCAGGCACTTTTTTTAGGATTTAAATGAAAGTAATACGTAAAGTTAAAGCACAGAAATCATATTCCATGCTGATACTATGCTATACTAAATTATAAAGTTTGTAACGTTTTTATTAGGTTGCGGTACATATAGGTGGAAGGAGGAAAACATAGATGATAGAAGAACTGTATGAAGCATATCACAAGGATGTCTATATCTATATTTACTCCTTGTGTCATGATGCCAGTTTAAGTGAAGATCTGACATCGGAAACGTTTTACCAGATGATCCTATCCTTGCCGACTTTCAAAGGAAAGGCAAGTCTGAAAACATGGTTATTTTCGATTGCCAGGCATGTGACATTCAAAGAATTACGAAAACGTAAAAAAGAAGTGCACTATGATGTCTTGCAAGATGGTTTTGTTGTTGCCGATAAAGATAGGCAACATGACTATGAAGCGCTGATGGAGCAATTGATGGAATGGATGCAGACACAGCCTCTACGAGCAAGAGAAATATTTAAAATGAAACAAGAGGGGTATTCCTATGTGGAAATCGCAGCATTTTTACAGTTAAATGAAAACTCTGTGCGAGTGATTGATTATCGTAATCGTCTATATTTGCGTCAAAAATTAAGTGAGGAGGGATATCATGAAAGATGAATGTCAAATCGTACAAGATCTGCTACCGTTAGTCAAAGATGATGTAGCCAGTGAGGCAAGCATAGTCTTTGTACAAGAGCATTGCCGCCATTGTGAAGAATGTAAAAAGCTGTTGGCGCAGGAAAACATTACCGTCAATTCCCAAGCAATTAAAAAGAAATTAGTAAAACGTTTGCGTATCATGATGGTGGGTGTAATTTGTTTGATGATCCTTTTCGCTTGTTCTTTCTCAGCAACACAATACCAGTTTCATAATTTTCTGCTATTGCCAATAATCGGCGCCTTGGGGTATTGGCTATTGAAACGCTATGTCTTCCTATTATATCTAATGATTCCCATCATGCATCTATTATTAGAAATGATAGATGCATCCTATCAAGAAGCCTTGCTGCCTTATACGCTAATATATTGGTTTTTTATGAGTATTGGCATTCTTATTTATGCTGGTTATGCGTATGCCTTAAGGAGGGAAAACTCATGAAAAAGAAAGTGTTAAAAGTGATTGCATTCATCATCGCAACAGCCGGAGTCATCTTTTTGTTACTGCTTTATAATAGCTTTAATGGTAATTTTATCGCAAAAGAAATAGCAACCAGACATATGAAAGAATATTTAAAAACACATCATACAGAATTAGATATTGCAGATTATGAGGTATCCTATAATTTTAAATCCGGTTCATATGTTATGAAAATAGATGTGGCAAACAGTATAGATAAAGACTTTCGATTATCTTATCGAGGTGATATAGGTATTCAAGATGATTATGATTGGATGGTCTTAGAAAAAGGCAATATGCAAAATCGGGTAGCAGCATTTTTAAATGAAGAAAGATTTGAGCAGCCGGTTTTTGCGCTTGTGGAAAAGCAAGATCTAGATTATATCCTATTACAGATCAAAGATGAAGATAAAGAAAAGGTATTCCCATATGCGAAGATAGCGAATGATACACCGACGGAGACCATTGTGAAAACACAGCCAATCACTTTACGTATTTATGTGAAATCAGAAGCAGCGCAAAAAAAGTATCAAACGAAAAAGATACAGAAACAATGCAAACAAGCGTATGAAAAACTCGGTGTTCATGTTGTGGAAGTGGAAATCGTGTATGTCAACAAACCATAGGGTAAAAAGGAGCTATATACGGCAAACATAGTGAGCATATAGAAGCGTTTCTTTTGTTCGTGTAATGCATGTAAGTACCTTATCAAAAACGAAAAGGTACTTACATGCGAATGGAGTAGCTATTTTTTATTATGACTGGAACTTGTCCTTTAAATTTTGCGAATTTTGTCGAAATTATTTTAGCATGCGAAAAAACCTTTGTTCATAAGCTGTTATTAGTTTTTAGCGAGTGAGAAAGGAAGGGATAGTGAAATTAGCACTAGGAAAACACACGAAACTTTGGTATAATGTAAGCAAGTAAATGTAAACGATTACATAAGAGGAGGAATGCTTGATGAGTAAAAAGTATGTTTACCTTTTCAGTGAAGGAAATGAAAACATGCGTGAGCTGCTTGGTGGTAAAGGTGCCAATCTGGCAGAGATGATGAATCTTGGAATGCCTGTGCCTTATGGTTTCACAGTCACAACCGAAGCCTGCAATCAGTACTATGCAGACAATGAAACTATTAATGAAGGAATTCGCAAAGAAATTTTTGAATATTTAATGAAATTGGAAGAACTGGCTGGAAAACAGTTTGGTGATCCAAAGAATCCATTGTTAGTATCCGTAAGATCTGGTGCGCGTGCATCTATGCCAGGCATGATGGATACCATTTTAAATTTAGGTATGAATGATGAAGTGGTAGAAGGTGTTGCCAAGCTGATGGACAATCCTCGTTTCGCTTATGACTCTTACCGCCGTTTTATTCAGATGTTTGCTGATGTTGTCATGGGTTTAAACAAGGCTAAATTTGAAGAGATCATTGATGAAATGAAAGAAACAAAGGGCGTTGAACAGGATACGGAATTAGATGCTGAAGATATGAAGGTCATGGTAAAACGCTTTAAGAAGTTCTATCAGGAATCTCTAGATGAGGAATTCCCATCGGATCCTAAAGAACAATTGTATCGTGCAATCGAAGCTGTTTTCCGTTCTTGGAACAACCAACGTGCGATTTTCTATCGTAAGATGAACGATATTCCGGGTGATTGGGGAACTGCGGTAAATGTGCAGATGATGGTATTTGGTAATATGGGTGATGATTGCGGTACCGGTGTTGCCTTTACACGTAATCCAAGTACCGGTGAAAACAAGCTGTATGGTGAATTCTTGATGAATGCGCAGGGCGAAGATGTTGTAGCCGGTATCCGTACACCACAGACCATTGATCAATTAAAGGTAATTGCACCTGCTGCTTATGATAAGTTTGTAGAAATCTGTTCTACCTTAGAAAAACATTACAAGAATATGCAGGATATGGAATTTACGATTGAAAAAGGTAATCTATTCATGTTGCAGACGCGTAATGGTAAACGTACAGCAGCTGCCGCATTAAAGATTGCTTGTGACATGGTAGATGAAGGTATGATCACCAAAGATGAAGCATTGATGATGGTAGAACCTAAACAGTTGGATGCCTTATTACATCCACAATTTGATGCAGAAGCTTTAAAGAAGGCAAAACCAATTGCATCGGCATTGCCTGCTTCTCCTGGTGCAGCTTGCGGACAGATCGTTTTCTCTGCTGAAGAAGCAATCGCGGAAACAGCATTAGGACATAAGGTTATCTTAGTTCGTTTGGAAACTTCTCCGGAAGATATTGAAGGTATGCATGTATCTGAAGGTATCTTAACCGTGCGCGGTGGTATGACATCTCATGCAGCTGTCGTAGCTCGTGGTATGGGTGCTTGCTGCGTATCCGGTTGTGGTGATATCGCGATTAATGAAGAAGAAAAATATTTTGAAGTAAAAGGAAACCGCTATAATAAAGGCGACTATATTTCTCTAGATGGTTCTACTGGTAATGTGTATGGTGAAAAGATCAAGACTGTGCCAGCAGAAATCTCCGGTGACTTTGAACGTTTCATGAATTGGGCAGATGAACGCCGGACGTTAAAGGTTCGTACAAATGCCGATACGCCTCGTGATGCACAACAGGCAGTGAAGTTCGGTGCGGAAGGTATTGGTTTGGTTCGTACGGAACATATGTTCTTTGAAGGTGATCGTATCAAAGCGGTTCGTGAAATGATCGTTTCTAAGACAGAAGGTCAAAGAAGAAAAGCGCTGTCGAAATTATTGCCTATGCAAAGAGGCGACTTTGAAGGTATTTATGAAGCAATGCAAGGTATGCCGGTAACCATTCGTTATTTGGATCCACCTCTGCATGAATTCTTACCAACAAGCTCTTATGATATTGCACAGTTAGCAAAAGATATGAAGATCGATCTGGATGAATTGAAAAATGTTATCAGTGGACTTCATGAATTTAACCCTATGATGGGACATCGTGGTTGTCGTTTGGCTATCTCTTATCCGGAAATTGCCGAAATGCAGACAACAGCGGTTATTGAAGCAGCAATTAATGTAAACAAAAAACATCCGGATTGGAACATTGAACCGGAAATCATGATTCCATTAGTTGGTGATAAAGCAGAATTGAAATATGTAAAAGATGTTGTCGTACGTACAGCAGATGAAATTTTAGCAAGAGAAAATATTGATATGAAATACCATGTTGGTACCATGATCGAAATTCCTCGTGCAGCATTATTGGCAGATGAAATTGCCGAAGAAGCTGAATTCTTTAGCTTTGGTACAAACGACTTAACACAGATGACATTTGGTTTCTCTCGTGATGATGCCGGTGGATTCTTGAATGATTACTATGAAAAGAAAATCTTTGAACAAGATCCATTTGCCAGAGTTGACCAAAAGGGTGTCGGCAAACTTATCGAACTGGCAGTAGCCGGCGGACGTAAAACACGTCCAAACATCAAGCTTGGTATTTGTGGTGAACATGGTGGAGATCCAAGTTCTATCGACTTCTGTCATCGTATGGGATTGACCTATGTATCCTGTAGCCCATTCCGTGTACCAATTGCACGTTTAGCTGCAGCACAGGCCGCTATTACGAACGGATAAACTTATGGAATAGTAATTTCCTAATATCAAATAAGGAAGATTAAAGTCATAAATCGTCATTAATGATTTTAACGCTTCCTTTTTCTTTTTAGTGAAAGAAAATTTATGAGAAAGTGATACTTCCTTTAAAATTGCTTTAGATGATGCAAAACATCATGATTGTGACTTCTAATATTATCGAAAGATAAAGGAAAACAGCAAATCGGATAAAACGGTTATGCCGCATCACATGTTAAGGTTAAAAAACACGGTAAGTGATACTAGGTGGTATCGTTCACGTTTATGATATAGATTCATAAAAAATCTAATAGTTATTTTTGAGCGGCTTTGTTATAATGTAAAAAAAGAAATAGTGTGAGGGTATATGGAAAAATTAGAAATTTATGGTACATTAGGTCCAGCATGTGCAAACAAAGAAATACTGAAACAGATGTTTTTCAGTGGTATGAATGGTATTCGATTGAATTTATCACATGTGAATTTAACAGATAGTCAAGAATGGCTGACAATCTTACATGAGGCCGCAGGAGAAGCAAATGTGGAACCAAAACTGTTGATCGATATGAAAGGGCCGGAATTGCGTATAGGAAAATTAGATAAGCCTATACATTTAATCGAAGGAGGTATCGTTTGTTTGGGAACAGAAATAGCAGTTCCTGAACAAGTTTATGGACATGTACCGGTTGGGCAAAGGATTTTATTAGACGATGGTAAATTCTTATTGGAAGTGCAGGAAGTAAAAGGAAAAAATATTATTTGTAAGGTTCTTCATGGTGGTGAACTCACTTCTAGAAAATCTTTGGCACTGCCGCATCAGCATATCCAGATGCCGGTTTTGACACCAAGTGATATGGAAAATCTGCGCCTGGCTAAAAAATATGGAATTACGGGTATTATGCAGCCTTTTGTCAGAAATGCAGAAGATTTAAAAGCATTGAAACAAATAGTGAGAGAATTGGATGCGGAATCTTTAGAAATTTATGCAAAGATTGAAAACATGGATGGAGTCAGACATTTAACAGAATTGCTGCCCTATTGCGATCATATTGTGATAGCACGTGGAGATTTAGGCAATGCCATGCCATTGTATGAATTGCCGATGGTACAAAAACATATCCAGGATATTTGTCATGCTTATCATAAGCCTTATATGGTCGTAACACAGATGTTGCATTCTATGATGACACAACCAACGCCTACACGCTCTGAGGTGAGTGATATTTTTTATGCGGTATATCATGGTGCATCTGGAATTATGCTGACAGGAGAAACAGCAGCTGGAGCTTATCCGAAAGAAGCTATGTCATTTTTTGCACAAACGGCACGTTCGGCTCAAAACGTATTGAAAAGGGAAGCAGCAAATCAGAAAATTCAACATTGAAAATATTTTCAGAAAAAAATTAAATGAAATTTACTTTTTCTGTTGACATTTTACATAGAATGATATATCCTTTTGGTAATGATGAAATAGCATTGATCGGGACCAGATGAAAGATACGTCACACCGTAGAGAATTGCCGGCTGGTGAAAGGCATGTGGACACTGGAATCAACTCACCCGTGAGCTGTGATCTGAACATGCATTGCATAAGTAAGCATCACCGGGACTGCTCTACCGTTATCATTGAGCTCTTATTCAACAGGATAAGAACTAAGTGGATGAGTGTTCATCAAGTGAAGTGGTACCGCGGATAAAGCAGACAGCTTTCCGTCTTCAAAATAAGAAGATGGAAGGCTTTTTTATTACAAGGTAGAAAGAGGAGGACATCACATGGAAGGATATCAAAAGTACAAACGGCAATATTATATGCCTCCAACGGATTGTATGGATTGGACCAAAAAAGAATATATTGAGAAAGCACCAACATGGTGCAGTGTTGATTTACGAGATGGCAATCAAGCATTGATCGTGCCAATGAGCTTAGATGAAAAACTGGATTTCTTTGAATTACTAGTAGAAATTGGTTTTAAAGAAATTGAAATTGGCTTTCCTGCAGCCTCACAAACCGAATTTGAATTCTTACGGAAACTTATCGATGAGAACCGCATTCCAGAGGATGTTACGATCCAGGTGCTGACACAAGCACGTGAGCATATCATCCGCCGTACCTTTGAAGCAGTGAAAGGTGCAAAAAATGCTGTGATTCATTTATACAATTCCACATCTTATGCACAAAGGGAACAGGTGTTTAAGAAAAGCAAAGAAGAAGTATTAAAGATTGCGGTAGAAGGGGCAAAACTGTTAAAACAGCTGACCGAAGAAGATGGTGGAAATTATCGCTTTGAATATTCTCCGGAAAGCTTTACAGGAACCGAAGTCGATTATGCTTTAAAAGTATGCAATGCGGTCTTGGACGTTTGGCAGCCTACAGCGGATAACAAGGTTATCATTAATCTTCCGGTAACCGTGGAAATGAGCATGCCACATGTGTATGCCAGTCAAATCGAATACATGTGTAAGCATATGAACTATCGGGAAAATGTTGTGGTTTCCCTTCATCCGCATAATGATCGTGGCTGTGGTGTTGCGGATACAGAGATGGGTATTTTAGCAGGTGCTGATCGTATTGAAGGTACCTTATTCGGTAATGGCGAACGTACTGGAAATGTCGATATTGTCACTTTAGCAATGAATATGTATGCGATGGGAGTCGATCCTGAATTGGATTTTTCAAATATGCCTCATATCGTTGAGGTATATGAAGCCTGTACACGCATGAAAGTCGGTATGCGTCAGCCTTATGCCGGGCAATTGGTATTTGCGGCATTCTCCGGTTCACATCAGGATGCTATTGCGAAAGGGATGCATTATCGCGATGCCAAAGACCCACAACACTGGACCGTTCCATATTTGCCAATTGATCCAAGAGATGTCGGCAGAGTGTATGAGACAGATGTCATTCGCATCAATTCACAAAGTGGCAAAGGCGGCGTTGGTTATATGCTGGAAGAATATTATGGCTATGAACTTCCAAATGATATGCGAGAAGAAGTTGGCTATTTCATGAAGAATGTGAGCGATCATGAACATAAGGAATTGCTGCCAAATGAAATCAATGATTTATTCCAAAAAGAATATATGAATGTGAATGCACCTTATGCGTTAAACGATTATCATTTTATAAGGGAAAATGATAAAGTTACTTGTACGATGAACATCACCTATGAAGGGATGAATCGATACATTACCGGTGTTGGAAATGGACGTTTAGATGCTGCTAGCAACGCTTTGCGTGATAACATGAATCTAACATTTGATATCTTAGATTATAAAGAACATGCCTTAAGCAAGGGATCTACTTCTAAGGCAGTATCTTATGTCAAAATCATTGACTGTCGCCAAAAGAACCAATGGGGTGTCGGTTTACATGAGGATATTATCGCTTCCAGTGTGAAGGCCTTATTTGCGGCTATTAATCGAGCTGTTATACAAAAACGAGCAACACAACAACAGAACTAGGGGAAATTGATTAACTACAGTAAAGGGTTGTCTCTGATAAGGGGATAGTAAAGATTCTAATAAGAAAAGATAGAGACAATAGAGCCATCTGCATAAGGATTGGCTTCGCGTATGAAAACATACAAGCAAGAATAATACAAAAGTTTTATATCATAGTGAACAAAAAGACGATATTTCAATGTACTTCATGTACATCGTGTAGGAGGTAAAACAAAATGGGTATGACAATGACACAAAAGATCTTAGCAGAGCATGCACATGTTGCTGAGGTCAAAGCCGGACAACTGATTGAAGTTGATCTTGATATGGTATTAGGGAATGATATCACATCACCGGTTGCTATTAAAGAATTTGAGAAGTATGGATTTGAACAGGTATTTGATCCTGGTAGGGTGACGATGGTGATGGATCACTTCGCGCCGAACAAGGATATTAAAGCTGCGCAGCAATGTAAAGCTTGCCGTACCTTCGCATACGCAAAGAACATCAAACACTTTTATGATGTAGGCGAAATGGGCATTGAACATGCGTTATTGCCAGAAAAAGGCATCGTCGGTCCTGGAGAATGTATCATTGGAGCAGATTCACACACATGTACGTATGGAGCTTTAAATGCATTTTCAACAGGTGTAGGCAGTACCGATATGGCAGCCGGTATGGCAACGGGCAAATGTTGGTTTAAAATTCCTGAAGCGATCAAGTTTGATTTGCGTGGGAAATTAGCGCCGAATGTCAGTGGGAAGGATGTCATACTTCATATCATCGGAATGATTGGTGTAGATGGTGCTTTATATAAGTCTATGGAATTTAGCGGTGTTGGTTTGCGAAATTTGACAATCGATGATCGCTTAGCGATGGCCAATATGGCAATTGAAGCAGGGGCAAAAAATGGTATCTTTGCCTATGATGAAATTACCGAAGCTTATGTGAAAGAGCGTGTTCATCGTCCATATAAAACATATGAAGCAGATAGTGATGCAGACTATGCAAACGTATATCATATTGATCTTAGTGCCATTAAACCGACAATTGCGTTTCCACATCTGCCAGAAAATACGAAAACGATGGAGGATATAAAAGAAAACATCGTCATTGATCAGGTCGTCATCGGTTCTTGTACGAACGGTCGCCTATCTGATATGGAAACAGCGGCAAAAATTCTAAAAGGAAAGCATGTGGCAAAAGGAGTACGTACGATTATCATACCGGCAACGCAAGCTATTTATAAAGAATGTATGAAACGTGGGTATATGGAAATCTTTATCGATGCTGGCTGTGTAGTATCAACACCAACCTGTGGCCCTTGTTTAGGCGGCTATATGGGAATCTTAGCTGAAGGGGAACGCTGTGTAGCAACGACAAATCGTAACTTTGTCGGACGTATGGGACATGTGGAATCTGAAGTATATCTGGCAAGTCCGGCAACGGCTGCGGCAAGTGCAATCGCCGGTCATATTGCTGTTTGGGAAGGAGAATAAAGGATGGAAACAAAAGGTTATGCACATAAATATGGTGATAATGTAGATACGGATGTTATCATTCCGGCACGTTATTTGAATACTAGTGATCCAAAAGAACTGGCCGAAAAATGTATGTGTGATATTGATGCGGATTTTGTAAATAAAGTAAAAGCCAACGATATTATGGTGGCAGGGTTTAATTTCGGTTGTGGATCTTCAAGAGAGCATGCACCAATTGCCATTAAGGCTAGTGGAATTTCCTGCGTGATTGCAAAAAGTTTTGCCCGTATCTTTTATCGCAACGCTATCAATATCGGCTTGCCGATATTAGAATGTCCGAAAGCCAGTGAGCGAATCGATACTGCGGATGAAATTGAAATTAATTTCGATACAGGTGAAATTATCAATCATACAAAAGGGGAAAGTTATCAAGCAGAACCATTTCCTGCTTTTATCCAAAACATTATGAAACATAATGGTTTGATGAATGCTATCAAGGAGGGGAAGGAATGAAAAAACATATCGCAGTAGTTCCCGGAGATGGAATAGGTCCGGAAATTGTAAAAGAAGCTATTAAAGTGTTAGATTGTATTGCTGAAAAGTATGATCATGAATTTACGTATACGCATGTCATTGCAGGTGGCTGTGCCATTGATCAATTTGGTAAAAGCCTACCAGAAGAAAGTCTGCAGCAATGTTTGAATTCTGATTCGGTTTTATTAGGCGCTGTTGGCGGTCCTAAATGGGATGATGTAGATCCTAGTATTCGTCCTGAAAAGGCCTTGTTGGGTATTCGTAAGGAATTGGGCTTGTATGCAAACTTACGTCCAGCTAAAATCTTTCCGCAACTTGCAGATGCATCGCCATTACGTCAGGATATTGTAGCAAAAGGTATTGATTTTATGGTCGTACGGGAGTTAATCGGTGGTGTATACTTTGGGGAAAAGAAGACAGAAGAAATCAATGGCGAACTTGTCGCAAGTGATTATATGAATTATGCGGAACATGAGATCCGCCGCATTGCCCATACGGCTTTCCAAACTGCCTGTAAACGTCATCATAAGGTCATATCTGTGGATAAAGCAAATGTATTAGATACCTCACGTTTATGGCGTAAGGTCGTACATGAAGTTGCCAAGGAATATCCCGATGTTGAGGTTGCGGATATGCTGGTAGATAATACGGCGATGCAAATCGTAAAAAATCCTGCGCAGTTTGATGTTGTCGTCACAGAAAATATGTTCGGTGATATCTTAAGTGATGAAGCAAGCATGATTACTGGTAGTATCGGTTTGATTCCAAGTGCATCTTTAGGGGATAGCAAGCGTGGTATGTATGAGCCAATCCATGGTTCTGCACCAGATATTGCAGGGCAAAATATTGCGAATCCGATCGGAACGATCTTAGCGGCAGGTATGATGTTGAAATATGCATTCGATTTAGATACGGAATATGCGCAAATAGAAAAAGCAGTAGAAGATGTATTAGCAGATGGCTATCGCACATCCGATATCATGGAAGACGGGAAAAAACATCTGTCTTGCAGCGAGATGGGAGATAAAATCGTCGAATATTTGAATAAGGCATAGGCAACTATGTCTTTTGTCATAAGAAGTATTAGGGTAATAAATAAGTTATAAATAAAAGGAGAATGGATAATGTTATTAAAAAATGCACAGATTTATACAATGGAAGAAGAACAGGTCATAAAAGGCGATATCTTAATTCAAAATGGGCGAATTGCGGCAATCGGGCATGTGGAAACGGAAGATGAAGTATGCATTGATTTGAATGGAAAACGCGTTTACCCGGGAATGGTAGAAGCTCATTGTCATTTAGGTATGGAAGAAAGTGCCATTCGCAGTGAAGGTAATGATGTAAATGAGAGCAGTGATCCTATCACACCGCAGGTAAGAGGCATTGATGGCTGCTATCCGTTGGATGAAACGATTGTAAATGCTCGTAATGCCGGTATTACAACAGTAGCGGCTGGTCCTGGAAGTGCCAATGTCATTGGCGGAACCTTTGTTGCATATAAGACGTATGGTGTCAGCATGGATGAAATGGCAATTAAAAATCCGGTCGCTATGAAATGTGCTTTTGGTGAAAATCCAAAACGTGTGTATCAGGATTCTCGTATCAAAACACGAATGAACGTAGCTGCTTTATTAAGAGAAACCTTATTTAAGACCAAGGAATATCTTGCAAGAAAAGAAGCAGCACAAGGGGATATCACGAAGATGCCTGCTTTTGACATGAAACTAGAAGCGATGATTCCGGTGATTCAGAGGGAACTGCCTTTAAAATGCCATGCCCATCGCTGTGATGATATCTTAACTGTTTTAAGAATTGCGAAAGAATTTGATATTAAGGTGACTTTGGATCATTGTACGGATGGGGAAATAATTAAGAAACAAATAAAAGACAGCGGTTTTGCGGCAATTGTTGGACCTTCCTTAACCCACAAATCAAAATATGAGTTAGCTAATAAATCTTTTAAAACACCTTATGAATTATATAAAGAAGGTATTCTGATTGCGATAACTACGGATTCTCCGGTAGTACCTCAGGAATATTTGCCATTGTGTGCAGGATTGGCGATGAAAGAAGGATTACCGGAAATAGAAGCAGTCAAGGCGATTACCATTAATGCAGCAAAAATATTAGGCTTGGATGAGCGCATTGGCAGCTTAAAGGTTGGTAAGGATGCAGATATGGTAATATGTGATGGTTCTATATTGGATCCGCAAACAACGGTATACCATACCATTATTGATGGGGAAATCGTTTATTCCAAGGCATAAGAAAGAACAGCAAGTAGAACTGTTATTACTTTACGTATTTGAGAGAATCACAGTATTTGAAAAATACATATCAATTTTGGAAGATGTTTTATTGTATTGATGATGTTAAAAGAACTATTTGTGAATGGGCTCATGAAGGGTAAATAACAAGCAAAAAGTGTAGATGATATAGGAAAAAAGAAGATTACAAGCTATTACATCATCAATTAAATAGCTTTGCTAATCTTCTTTTGCTTTGTCTCTTATTATCTTTCTTGTTATGAAGAAGCTTGTAGGGTGTTACTTAATACTTCTTTCCATTCTTTTAATTTCGGTGCGGTGATTTTAATCACATTTGCTTCTTTCGTTTCAACAATCAAAGCTTTTCCCAACAGACCGAATTTTCCATCACGTACTTCCTTTATCATTGTAATAGGAACCGAAACTACACCATAATTACTTGTAATTTTATTCATGATGGAAGCAGTGAGAACCGTGGAACGATTAAAACCCTCTAATTTTTCCGGTATGACAAGAAAGCGCTGATTCGTAAGTATGATCGTCGCATTTGCACTCATTTTTCCAAAAAATTGCTTATCCTCCATAGTATAAGTGCCTGGCGAATTTCTTATAATCTTTTCACTGTTTACCTTTATTAAATCAGTACCGCATACAGGACAATAGATGATTTCATCATTGGTATCATCAAGGGTGTATGCACAAATGGGACATGTAGTTGTTTTCATAAAGTATAAGACCTCCTATTTTCATTTTGTTTTATCACATTTTTAAGTATACCATAGGATACAGGCAGTATGAATATCATTATTGTAAGGTTGTTACCTGTAAAGCAATGTTGATGAAATCCTGCATGGCAGGAGTAACATATTTATTGTGATGATAGATAATGAAATATTTACGCTGCAGATTAATGTCTTCTACATACAGACGCTGGATGGATTGGTTTTGTAAGTCTTCTTTCACCATCTGATAGGGCAATATGGAAATGCCAAAGCCTCGTTGCACTCCTTTTACCAAAGCTCTGGTACTGGCACTTTCCCAAATAGGAGTGACATTCATATTGTAAAGCTGTAGGATAGAATCAATGACAGCTCTGGTACCACTGCTGCGTTCTCTTAACAAAAAAGGTTCTTGCAAGAGATCCGCAAAACTTAAATGTTCATGTTTGGTAAACGGATGCTCATTGGCACATAAGATGACCAGCTCATCTTGAAAGAAAGGTAATTTTTCTATGGATGGATGTGTTGGGATACCTTCTACCATTGCTAGATCTAATTCATTGTTTAAGATCTTACTTTCCAGCATAGCGCTTGTTTCAATTAAAACCTGACAGTTTCGTTTTGGATAATTTTGTTGATATTGGGCAAGAAAATCACATAGAAAAGAGTTCGCTATGGTGATACTAGAGCCAATATGCAATGGTTCATATTCACTGACACTTTGAATGGATTCCTCCATTTCATTGAATAAAGAGGTGATATGTGTTGCATACTTTAAAAGGCGTTCACCTTGTTCTGTGATATAAAGCTTGCGTGATATACGATCAAACAAGGTGATTTGATAGTATTCTTCCAATTCGCGAATGGCTAAGGATACGCTAGGCTGTGCAATGTGGAGCATAGCAGCAGCTTTTGTAACGCTGCCACATCTACAAACAGCCGCAAAGATGCGTAAGTGTCGTAATGTCATAAAAAAGCCCCTTTCATAATAAAATCTTATAAACTATATATGATAATACTATTTTCATTATAAACTAAGAAAGCATATAATAAAAGCAGAAGGTGATGGAATGGAAAGAAATTTTACTTTATATAGAAAATTGTTTACCTCAACATTTTATTTGAGTGCATTCACATTTGGTGGCGGTTATGTCATAGTTCCTTTGATGCGTAAGGAATTTGTGGAAAAGCTGAAATGGATTGATGAGAAAGAAATGATGGACATGGTAGCAATCGCCCAGTCCAGTCCTGGAGCGTTAGCAGTAAATGCATCTGTCATTATCGGATATCGCTGTGGTGGTGTCTTGGGGGCACTTGTTACTGTTTTTGGAACAATCTTGCCGCCTTTGATCATTCTTTCTGTAATTTCTTATTTTTATGAGGCCTTTGTATCCATTAAATGGATTCAGATCATGTTATTTGGTATGCAGGCAGGTGTTGCGGCTGTAATTTGCGATGTTGTTTGGACGATGGCAAAAGAAGTGGCGTCACAACCTCAGAAAATTTATATTGCCGTCATGTTAATAGCTTTTTTTGCGAATGTGGTATTGCATCTGCATTTGTTAATTATCATCATTGGCTGTGGAATTCTTGGTTTTCTAATTGAACGTTATGCGAAAAGGAGGCCAATTCAATGATTTATTTACAGTTATTGTTAAGCTTTTTACAGATCGGCTTGCTTAGTATTGGCGGTGGATATGCAGCTTTGCCAATCATCCAAAGTCAGGTTGTTGATTTACATCATTGGATCACGATGCGTGAGTTTGCGGATATTTTAACGATCTCACAAATGACGCCTGGTCCTATCGCTATCAATGGTGCTACGTTTGTCGGTACGAAAATAGCGGGCTTGCCCGGTGCTATCGTGGCAAGTGTCGGTGTGGTAATTCCTAGTTTCATCATTGTTTTAACCCTGGCATTTATCTATTATAAATATCGTCAGTTGGATACCATACAAGCGGTCTTAAAAGGCTTAAGACCAGCAGTTGTTGCCTTGATCGCCAGTGCAGGTTTATCATTAGCAATGTCAGCTTTCTGGCCGGATGGAAAAATGCAGTTAGCAACCATCAGCTGGGAAAGTGTTGGCTTGTTTGCTGTTGCTTTCTTTATCTTGCGCAAGTATAAAAAAAGTCCGATCGTCGTTATGTTTTTATGTGGTGTAGGTGCTGTACTACTTTCATTTTTTGGCATAAGTTAAGCATAAAGCTATTTAGAAGACTATTTATAGGAACGATAAGTTTATGACCTAAAGTAAATAAAAACTTTAGGTATTTTTTTATTGTTACATAGATATTGTCACAAAGTATTCTAAAATGAAACTATCAGAAAGGATGGCGATAGTTATGAAAGGTTTTCAGATACATACAAAAGCAGTACGAATGGAAGAGCATTTACAACAGGCGATGCGCATACGCACAGATATACAAATAAAGGAGCTAACAGATATTACGATGATCTATGATCGTCCGATTCAATTATGCGGTGATGTTTTAACGGTTTTAGAAAATCGGATAGACGATCCAAATGAGTTGGCAACGATACAAGATATCAAAAGGAAGTATTGTCGTTACCATAGCTATATTTTATCACAGCTGGATGAAGAAACCTTAGATGCTCTTTGTGAGGATCTAGCAAAACTTAGTAAGACGAATACGACGAAAGCATGACATCATGCTTTTTTTCATAGTTGTGTTGAAAGAAGCAAAAAGAACAAATGCAAACAGTATTTTCACATAATCTTCAGACAACAGCCATCTTTACATCGCTAAACTTCGATATGCTTAAGTGGAGGTGATGAGAATGAAACAACAGACGATTCAACGGGTAGAAAAGAAATATGTATTATCAACAGCTGTTTATGAAACGATCTTTACGCAGATAGCACCCTATCTTATGAAGGATATATATCCAACCAGTCATATTTATAATTTATATCTAGATGGAGATGATTATCATATGATTACAACTTCTATGCAGAAGCCGTTATATAAAGAAAAATTACGGTTGCGTAGTTATGCACCAATGAGCTTAAAAGATAATAGTATGGTTTTTTTGGAAATAAAGAAAAAATATAGACAAACCGTATGTAAGCGACGGTTAGAACTGCCTTTGCAGGAAGCCATGTATATGCTAGAACGACATGATCGAAAGGATTCACAGATTGCACGTGAATTGTGTTATGCACTAGCCTTTCATGCAGCTTTACCTAAAGTATATATCGCCTACGATCGATGCTCTTATGTAGGTAAGCAAGAACCAGGATTACGCATTACATTTGACAAACACATCAGAGGACGCATGCATAAGTTAAATTTACAGGATGAAGAAGGGACATTTCCTTTATTTGAAAAAGATCAAGTGCTGATGGAAATCAAAGCATGTGGAAGTTATCCCTTTTGGTTGGTAGAGGCTTTATCTAAGCTGCAGATTTATCCAACTTCTTTTTCTAAAGTTGCCAATATCGTAATGAAGGAAGCAAAACAGAAAGGTGGAAGACAAACATGTTTACAAGCATTTTAACAGATTTAAGTGAAGGATTAACGATAGGACAGGGAGTTATCTGTACCTTTAGTGCACTAGGTTTAGGCATTTTGATTGCTTTAGTTTATCGTATACAGCATGTGGCTTCGCGTAATTTTATGTTAACGCTGGCTATTTTACCTTCCTTGGTCCAGTTTGTTATCATGATGGTGAATGGAAATCTAGGTACTGGTGTTGCAGTTGTAGGAGCCTTTTCTTTGGTTCGTTTTCGATCAGTGCCTGGCAGCAGCCGTGAGATTACCTTTATCTTCTTTGCGATGTCCATCGGCTTAGCCATCGGTATGGGCTTTGTTAGTTTTGCTTTTTTTATGAGTTTATTGATATCTATATTTTCCATCGCTTTACAAAAAATCCCTTTATTAAAACCATCCACGCAGTTTAAAGAATTAAAGATCGTCATTCCTGAAGATTTAGATTACACAGAAGTTTTTACGGATATTTTAGCAACGTATACGAAGAAGCAAGAGTTAATACGGGTAAAGACCATGCAGTTAGGCTCCATGATTGAATTGCTATATGAGATAGAATTAAAGGATAGCATGATGGAAAAAGAAATGATTGACGCGATTCGGGTTAGAAATGGGAATTTAAGCGTAATCTGTGCAAGAAGACAGGTGAATGTAGATGAACTATAGAACAAAGAAAACCTTTTTATGTATCATGATGATATTATGCTTGAGTGGTTGTACACAATCACAAGAAGCAACAACGAAAAAAACAACATCCGCCACTAAAGAAACGACATCAAAGAAAAGCAGCTTAGATGTCTTTAAGGAAAATGATTATTACAGCGATTATCAAACGGAAGAAACAACGACCATTGCATTATCTTCCCAAACCACAGATGTCAAGATTACAAGTGCTGGTTGTTATGTTTTAGAAGGGAGTTTACAGAAGCACAGTATCATCGTAGATGCCAAGGAGAATGATGTAGTGCGTATTGTATTACAGAATGCTAGCATACAAAGTGCTTCTACAGCACCTATTTATGTAAAAAAGGCAAAGAAGGTCATACTATCCTTACCACAAGGAACTAAAAATAGTATAACTGACACGGATAGCTATGAAGTCAATACAGATAAAGAACCGACGGCAGCCATCTTTAGCAAGGCTGATTTGACCATCAATGGCAGTGGCGAATTACAGGTGAATGCCTCATATAAAAATGGTATTCAAAGCAAAGATAAACTGAAATTGCTAGATGCAAACTTACAGATAAGCGCAGCTAATGATGCAGTAAAAGGGAAAGATGCATTGTATATTTGCGATGGCACATATACGATCAAAGCCAATAAAGATGGATTCGTAACGACGAATCAGGAAAAAGGTGCCATGATCCTTGAAAAAGGAACTTTTCATATCACAGCAAAGCAAGATGGCATTCAGGCAGCTACGACCTTACGTATCTTAAATGGAACGTACACGATTGTAAGTGGTGAAGGAAGTGTTAATGAAGTGGCACAGAATCAGCAGCCTTGGGGTGATTTTAAGGATCATGAGGAGACAGATGAAAAAAGCAGTAAAGGTATGAAGAGTGGAAAAGCGATGCTTATTGAAAATGGTAGTTTCTCTATCAATGCCCATGATGATGCAATTCATAGCAATACGACAATACAAATAAAAAAAGGAACATTTACTTTAAAGAGTGATGATGATGGTATCCATGCGGATCAAAAGCTTACAATCGAGGATGGTACGCTCCAGGTGAAACAAAGCTATGAAGGCTTGGAAGCCTTACATATCGTTATTAAAGGTGGTAAAATTTCGGTATGTGCCAGCGATGATGGAATAAATGCAGCAGGAGAAGGCAATCCAGTATTGGAGATTTTCGGTGGATATACGTATGTCGATGCTTATGGCGATGGTGTGGATAGCAATCAGGATATCGTAATGGAAGATGGTACGTTGCTTATCATGGGACCTGATACTGGCGGGAATAGTGCTTTGGATTATGATGGCCGTTTTCAAATGAATGGTGGAACACTTATTGCCTTAGGCAGTAGTGGCATGGCAATGGCTCCATCTAGCAATAGTAAACAAAACAGTGTAATGCTTAATGTCGATGCTTCATTAGCGGCAGGAAAAGCCATATATTTAGAGGATGCTGATGGAAAGTTTGTGATAGGTGCAGTTCCTACGCGTACGATACAATCCATTGTTATTAGCTCTTCTGATATAAAGAAAAACGCTGTTTATCAAATCATGACAAATGGTACGGCAAATAAAAAGCGTGATATCATGGCAACGAATGCAACAAATGGTGACAAGCTTACCAGTTTAACGATAGAAGAAACCATTACCACTTATGGAAACAGTGGTATGATGGGAAAGCCCAGTGGTGGTATGCCTCCAAGGGGCGGAAGACCATAAAAAAGCAGATAATAAAAAAGGAAAAAGAAAAAGCTGATAAACAGCTTCATTACGAAAATAGATTTAATTTATAAATATCACAATGATCTATATGATCAATAAAACGGAAATGGTTTTTAAGGGCTATGCGCTTTGTTGATTCCTGTTCTGGAACACATTCAATAACTAAGTTTTTCCTTTTTTGCTTAGCATCGCATAGCATAGCTTCGGTCAATTCTTGTGCATAACCTTTTCGCCATTCTGTTTTATACAATACCCACCCTATTTCATAACTGCTTTCATCATACGGGTGATAGATGATGTATCCAATTAAATTTCCACACATATCTTCTACTGCGAAGATAAGCGGATGTTTGTGTAAACCTGCTTCTTGTAAAAACTGTTCTGTTCTTTTTAAAGTATATGGTTTTTCTAAATACCGCATAACCTCTTTATCGGAAAGTAATTTAAATAAATCCGCAAGATCATCTGGTTGAAATCTTCGGATATGTAATCTCTTAGTTTTCATAAGCATCTCCTATGTATTCACAAACGTTAAGGAATTCTGTTTTAATATATCTTTCTAAGATATCTTTTTCATTGCGTGATGGCTCCTCCAACACCCACTCATAAACTGCTTTTAATACATCGCCAATGGTTTTACCTTGAAAGCCAAGCTGTATGAGATCATGGCCATTGATTGCCAAATCTTTCATGCTTAGCATATCTTTCTCTTTTTCCATGATTGACAAAAGTCTTTGACAGCTTTTTATAATGACGATTTTTTCATCAGACTTTGTTCGATTTTTTGCCATATCATCTGCAAGCTGGATATCTAGAGCCTGTTTTGCCAAGGTGAAGTCATTGTGGAAATGAGCAACAAAGCGTCGTAAAGTAGAGCGCTTTTCATGCACATAGTAATCATGATAGCGAATAAACAGACATACGGTTTCAATCGTTTTGTTATCGTACTTTAAAGCTTTCATTTGCTCATATGCGATTTGTTCACTGACATAAGCATGCTTTTTGTAATGCGCAATGCCGTTATCATCAAAGCTTTCACAAGCAGGTTTGCCCCAATCATGAAAAATAATAGCAAGCTTACTTTCTAAGGGATATCCTTTGGTATGATTTAAAGCGATATCGGTGTGCTGAAACACATCGTAAATATGCCAAGGTGTTTTTTGTTCATGCCCATACAAAGCACTATAGCCTGGTAAGATTTCATCCAGTACATGGAAGTCGTATAACAGCTGTAAGGTATTTGCTTTTTCTCCCATTAACAAACGATTGAATTCTTCTCGAATACGCTCCTTGGAAACATAATGTAATAAGTTATGATTTTGCTGTATGGCTTTTCCGCACGCTTTATCAAGTGTGAAATCAAGGACACAGGAAAAGCGTAAAGCACGAAGCATACGCAAGGCATCTTCTTGAAACCGCGTGGTAGCATCACCTACGCAACGAATGCGTTTTTGTGCAATATCTTGTGCTCCATGAAAGGGATCGTAAAGGCCATAAGTAGGATCATAAGCAATGGCATTCATGGTGAAATCGCGACGTTTTAAATCTTCTTTTAGATCCTTTGTGAAGATGATTGCGCTAGGATGGCGATGATCATGATAAGTTTGTTCTATCCGATAGGTTGTGATTTCCACAGGTTCTTTGTTTACTAAAACTGTTATGGTGCCATGCTTGATGCCTGTAGGAATCACTTGATAACCTTTTGCGGCAAAAATCTGCATGGTTTCTTGGGGTAGGGCGTTGGTGGTGATATCATAATCATGCGTTTTACGTTGCATTAGCATATCACGAACACAGCCGCCAACAAAATAAGCTTCATAGCCAGCTTCCTTTAATATGGTTACAATCTTGATCATAGATGGTGGAATGTTATTTTTCATAGCTTTTACCTCAGGGTTATTATATAATGATATCGTTCAGGAAAAAAGGAGAAACAATGAAAAAAATAGTTGAAATGGCACATCAACTGATAGAAGAACATGTAGGTGAACATAGTATAGCAGTTGATTTTACGATGGGACAGGGCAATGATTTGCTGTTTCTTGCACAACTTTCTGACGTAAAGATTGTTCATGGTTTTGATATTCAAGAGGAAGCTGTGAAGATGAGTGAAGAAAAACTGAAAACAGCCGGACTTTTAGAAAAGGCAAAGCTACATCTTGTTGGGCATGAGCATTGTGATGCGTTTCTTGATGGTTATGATATCGGTATTTTTAATTTTGGTTATTTACCCCATGGAGATGAAACCATTACCACGATGCTAGATACCAGCAAGCTAGCGGTAGCAAAGGCTTTAAAGCTTTTACATAAACATGGCTTGCTAGTTTTGGTCGTGTATCCAGGACATGAACAGGGACAAAAAGAAAGTGCGTATTTTAACAGCTGGTGTGAAGAATTGGATGGACATTGTTTCAATGTATTGCAGATGCGTATGGTGAATCACAAACAAGCACCTTATATTTTAGCAATACAACGTATTAGGGAGGAAAAGAAGAAATGATAAAAGCAGTTATTTTTGATATGGATGGTGTGCTGGTGGATAGCGAACCAGAAAATTTAAGATTGTTAAAGGAGTTTATGGAAGGCTATAATGTGCATGCAGATGATGCATTTTTAGCTTTTTTAGTTGGCAGTTCTTATACCTTTACATGTGAGGAATGCATTCGTATCATGGAAAATGATTGGAGCGTAAAAGAATTCAGTGAAATTTATGAAGCCTATGCGGCTGAGCATCCATTTCGTTATGGCGAAGTCGGCAATCCTTATGTAAAAGAAACCTTGGATTGGTTAAAAGAACATGGATATAAAACCGCAGTCGCAAGCAGCAGTTTCTTATCACAGATTGAAGAGATGGAACAAGATTGTGGCTTGGATGGTTGTTTTGATGTGAAAATCAGTGGTGAGATGTTTGAAGAAAGCAAACCAAATCCGGAAATTTATTTGCATACGGCACAGGCTTTGGGAGTAAAACCAGCGGAATGTTTAGCCATCGAGGATTCTTCTTATGGTATCGAAGCGGCAAGACGTGCCGGAATGAAAGTCTTTGCGTATCGTGATGAACGCTACGGTGTTGATCAAAGCAAAGCAGACAGCATTATTGATGATATGCGTGATGTTGTAGCCTATTTGAAGTAAGTAGTGATAAATCAGGATTTAAGAAAACGTAGTATATTAGAGGATCGTGCATTGGGTATTGTCCTCTTTTTTTGGCTTATATGCTTTATAGGCATAGATTACTTTACCATTTAAGCATTTGTCTGGAATAGGAGTTGACTATATAATATGGATAAAGATACTATGGAGGTGTTTTAATGAAAAAAATCGTTATCTTATCAACAAGTCTTCGTCAAAACAGTAATTCAGATAGATTAGCAAAGGAATTCGCCAGAGGGGCTATCGAAGCGGGACATGAAGTTACCTATATTCGCCTGTTGGATAAAAATATCCATTTCTGTATCGGTTGTCTAGCTTGTCAGAAAAGTGGTGTCTGTGTGTTGCAAGATGATATGACATCTATTTTAGCGGCCATGAAAGCTGCAGATAGTATCGTATTTGCTACACCAATTTATTATTATGAGATGAGTGGGCAGATGAAAACCTTATTGGATCGCAGTAATCCACTATTTTCAGCGGAGTATCAATTCCGCGATATTTATTTACTAATGAGTGCTGCTGAAGAAGAGGAAGATATCATGGAGCGTACAGTACAAAGTCTTGGTGGTTGGATCGAGTGTTTTGATAAAACGGTTTTAAAAGGCGTTGTACGAGGTGTTGGAGTTACCGATGTCAATGAGATGAAGGAAAAAGAGGAATTTTTGTTGCAGGCATATAAGCTAGGAAAGCAGGCATAAAGTGACTTGACTTTCATGCTTATTAAAGAATGTATTCGGATTTTTAAAGATGTTTTTTAATTCATAATGTCTTTCTTGTTTGATAAACCAAAAAGTCGCTGATATTTGTATTGAGTTATCATTTAAATTTTAACTACAGAACAAACGGTGAAACTCGGTTTTTCACGAATGTTGCTATCGCAATATGTGGAAAAAGGCCTTTTAGAACGAATTGGACATGGAGTTTACACAACACCACATACAATTATCGATGACATGTTTCTATTGCAGTGCAGGTCAGATAACATAATTTTTTCTCATGATACAGCATTGTTTTTAAATGGCTTATCTGATCGAACACCATTTATGCATATCATAACGATTCCTAGTAATACGTCTTTATCTAAAAGTATAAAAGAAAATTGTGTATGTTATTACATTAAACCCGAACTTCATAAGCTCGGTATGATTCAGGAAAAAACAACTTTTGGTAATACTGTAAATTGTTATAATGCGGAACGTACTGTATGTGACTTGCTTAGAAGTCGAAATCGGTGTGATGAGGAAACTGTTATCAGTGGAGTGAAAAATTATGCAAGGTATGCTGATAAGGACTTGAATCGACTTTTTACATATGCTTCTATATTGCGAGTTGATAAAACACTAAAAAAATATCTTGAGGTGTTGTTATGAACGCAAAAGCAATGAGCTTGAAAGCTAAAATAAAAAACTATGCTATAAAAAATAACATAGCTGCTCAAGTAGTATTACAAAATTTTATGTTTGAACGTTTTTTGGCAAGGCTTTCACGATCTAAGTACAGTCAAATGTTTGTGATTAAAGGAGGAATGCTGATTGCATCTTTAGTGGGAATAGATACAAGGGCTACAATGGATCTGGATGCAACGTTGCGGAATTTACCATTAAAAAAGGAAGAAATAGAAAAAGCCGTTAGAGAAATTTGCGCTCAACATTTAGATGATGATGTTAGATTTGAAATAAAATCTATTGAATGTATTAGAAAAGATGATGTGTATGGTGGTTATTGTGTAAAAATGCAAGCATTTTATGAAACCATTGTAACTCCTTTATCTTTAGATATATCGACAGGTGATATCATCACACTAGCAGCAGTTCCTTATGAATTTATTGGCATGTTTGATAATTCCATTCGTATAAAGCTATGGGTGTATAATATCGAAACTGTTATGGCTGAAAAATTAGAGGCAATTTTCAGTAGAGGAGTTTTTAGTACTCGCCCAAGGGATTATTATGATATATTCATCCTAGAAAAGACACAAGAATATGATTCGGATTTAGGAAGAGAAGCGTTTATTGCGACTGCTAAGCATAGAGGTAGTTATGAAAGAATAGCAGATACCAAAAGTATTGTAAAGATACTTAAAAATAATACGGATTTGCATGCAATGTGGAATAAATATCAGAAAAAATTTAATTATGCAGCAGACATTTCATTTTCTCAAACAATCGAAGCTATCAACCATCTAACAGAATGTCTATATGTAAACAATGATTAAAGTGATAAATTCATATAAAAATGCCATATGCTTACGTCTGAAAGCAGCATATGACATTTTCTTTTTTTATTCAATTTATATTTAGTTGTTTATCAGAAATTCGTTTTGCTAAAGTGATCACTTTGGCTTCGATTTGCAAAATGATATCCATAAACACATCATCATCTTGATTTGTCGGATCAAGTAATCCCCAATCTTCACGATATTGACAACTTATGGTAGGACATTGTACATGACAGCCCATGGTAATGACGATATCGACCGAAGGAATGTCCTTGATAAGTTTTGGATATTGTTCTTTCTCCATATCGATTTGATAGTGCTGTTTCAGCAAACGAATTGCATCCGCATTTATATTAGATTTGATATGCGTCCCGGCTGAATAGCTTTCAAATATCTCACCTGCTAAATGTCTTCCCAATGCTTCAGCTATTTGACTGCGACATGCATTATGCACGCAGATAAAGGCGACTTTAGGTTTATTCATGGGTATTCTTGCGGAATGTTTGTGTGAGTAGCTGTTTACATTCCTCTACGCTTAATACTTTCCCATAAGATAATAGTTTTCCTTTATAGACAATAGCAGGTGTGCTCATTACACCAAAAGCAGCAATTTGGGCAAAATCAGTTACATGACGGACAGGAATCTGTAATTGCAGTTCCTCTAAGGCTGTCATGACGGAAGATGTTAATTTCTGACATTTCGCACATCCTGAACCTAGTATCAGTAATTCAGAAGCATCCTTATTGAATTCAGTTTGGTTCATTTTTGTAAAATCTGTGTTACAGCAAGAGTTGTTTTCTTTTTTCTTAAATATGTTCATGATAATCGTACCTCATTTCTATAAAAAGTTTTGTAAGATGTTAAAGAAATAACCAACAGCGATAATACCAAAGGTGCAGATGGCAATAAAGACGCCTAACAATTTAGGTTTCAAAGCCTTTCTTAACATAATCAAAGATGGCAAACTTAAGGTAGTTACCGCCATCATGAAAGCTAGGACACTGCCAAGATCTGCTCCTTTTGCCAATAAAGCTTCGGCAATGGGGATAGTCCCGAAAATATCGGCATACATTGGAATGCCAACGATGGTAGCAAGAATAACACCAAAGGGATTATGGCTTCCTAACAAAGAAGTTATCCATTCTTTTGGTATCCAGTTATGAATGAATGCGCCGAGAGCAACGCCGACTACAATATAGGGGAATACCTTTTGAAAGGTTTCTTTTACCTGCTCCTTGGCATATTGCAGACGATCCTTGCGTGAGAGCTGCACCTCATGTATTGCCATGCAGTTGGCTTGCGAAATGATGTCTTCCACTTGCTGTTCAAGATGCATCTTTTCGATGAAGGCACCACCAAGAATCGCAACGAGCAATCCTAACAAAACATATAGGATTGCAATTTCACTGCCAAAAATGCTCATTAATAATACCAAGCTGCCTAAATCAACCATCGGGGAAGATATAAAAACGAAAAGGTAACACCCAAAGGCAACCCGGCACTGGTAAAGCCAATAAATAAGGGGATGGAAGAGCAAGAGCAAAAAGGGGTTACGGTTCCTAACAATGCCGATATCAGATTTGCTTTGATGCCATGATAACGTGCAGCGATAGAACGACTTTTTTCCGGAGGAAAATAACTTTGAATATAGGAAATGAGAAAGATAAGCAAGCACAATAACAAGGTTATCTTTACCACATCATAAAAGAAAAAATGCAGACTTGCGCCAAGACGACTTTGTATATCGACGCCAATGGCTTGAAGAAATGCCGCAAACATATCTTTTAACCATTGCATGCCAAGCACTTGATCTTGTAGAAATAATATTACGCTTTGTACAATGCGCATGAAATACCTCCTTGCTTTCATATTAAAAAAAATTGATGTGAGTGATGTTAAGAAAAGTCATAGCTAGCACGACTTTGTTTTTTTAATCATCTCCTGCAAGAATCTTTTGTAAACGTTTCAAAGCATAGGCACAACCTTCAGGATTTATTCGATAATGTGTCCATTTCCCATCCTGGCGACTAGTTATGATGCCGGATTCGCATAAGATCTTCATATGATAAGATAAAGAAGATTGACCGATTTGCATGTCTTCAATCAGCGAACAGGCACATTTTTCTTGATTCTTTAATAACGCTATGATACGTAAGCGTTTCTCATCACATAAAGCCTTAAAAATGATTGCATCTTCTGTATAACGATCTTGCATCTTATCACCTCATATCAAAATTATTTGATATGATAAGTTTACGGTATGTTTTTGTGAAAGTCAAGACAAAAGAAACTTATTTGTATATCATAAAGAAATACGCGGAAACAGCCATTTTCTTACCAATTCTACATGCCATGAATGTAACATTTTAATTGCTTGCGAATAAATTTTTAAGCGATATGCTGCCGCATGAGAAAAACATGTTATGCTGCATAGAAAACACGCACTGTTTGGCCTTTTGAAGTTGAATTTAACTTTACATTTCAGATAAGAAGATGCATTCTATACTTACTATAGTAAATTGTCGAAATTTGTGATAAAATGTCATAGTTTCGTATACGTCTGCCGGTATGGGGCAGATGTTTCTACCCCAATCCATACTTTGGGACTACGAAATCAGACGTTTTTACTATGGAATGGCTGATTCTCGTATGTCGTATACGAGAATTTTTTTATGGAGGAAACTATGGAAGAGAGAAAGAAAGATACAATTTATGAACTTGATGGCACGGTACCTTTGAAAAAGGCCCTGCCTTTAGGTATTCAGCACATCTTAGCAATGTTTCTTGGTAACATTTCACCATTGATCATCATTTGCGGTATGCTGCAGATGAGCGGCGCGTTGAAGATGACCTTGATTCAGAACGCCATGTTTGTTGCCGGTGTTGCAACCTTGATACAGCTGTATCCCTTCTGGAAAATTGGTAGTGGTTTACCAATCGTCATGGGAACAAGCTCTGGTTTTATCGGTACAGCAAAAGCCATTGGGGCAGCCTTTGGTTATGGGGCGTTGATGGGAGCTAGCTTTGTTGGTGGTTTATTTGAAATGGTACTTGGGTATTTCATTAAACCATTGCGTAAGTTGTTTCCACCGGTTGTTACAAGCTTAGTTATTATTTCTATTGGTTTATCTTTACTGCCAGTTGGTATTAATTACTTTGGCGGCGGCAGTGGAGCTGCCGATTTTGGTGCCGTAAATCATTTGGCTGTTGGTACCTTTGTCATTTTGGTTATCTTGATAGCAAAACAGTTCAAGGGAGCTATCAATAACGCATCTATCTTGATTGGTATCGTTGCAGGCTATCTTTTGGCTATCATCTTAGGTATGGTCGATTTTACACAGGTGGTAGAAGCTGATTGGATTGCGTTACCATCCTTTATGCCAGTAGGTTTTGATTTCAATATGCAGGCAATCATTGCAATGGGCATCATGTTTATTGCGACAACGGTTGAAACGATTGGTGATACCAGTGGAGTAGCGAATGGTGGATTGAATCGAGAAGCAACAGATAAAGAATTGCAGGGTAGTGTCATGGCAGATGGTCTTGGCTCTGTGTTAGGCTCCATTTTTGGTGTATTGCCAAATACTAGCTTTTCTCAGAATGTTGGTTTGGTAGCGGTAACCAAGGTCGTGAATCGTTTTGTCATCATGACTGGCGCAGTTTTCTTGATCTTATGTGGTTTTTGTCCAAAGCTGAGTGCTTTATTCTCTGTTATGCCACAGTCTGTATTAGGTGGTGCTGCAGTTATCATGTTTGCGATGATCTTAGTGAGTGGTATTCAATCTTTGACCAGAAAGCCATTAACGGAACGTGATGGTCTGATCGTGGCCTTGGCAATCGGTTTGGGTGTCGGTATTGGAAATGTACCGGCAGTCTTAGCACAGCTGCCTAGCTGGGTAGGCAATATCTTTGCCCAGAATGGCATTATCATGACCTTTGTGATAGCAACTGTATTAAATCTTGTCTTACCTAAAGATAAAGAAGATCCTAAGCAAATCGAAGAGGCATAATATGAAGGTGTTTTTGACAGGTCGTATCCAGTGTGGAAAATCAACCTGTATCAAACAACTTATTGAGGAGTGTTCGTTAGCCGTTTGCGGCTTTCAGACACTTCCTTTTTATGAACAAGGGATACGCCTTGGCTTTTATATGCACGCTTTATGGGAGAATCCTTATAACGATGTGCGTTTTTCGATACAGCATCCTACATATAATGAAGTCATCCCTCAGGTGTTTGATCAATTTGGAGTAGCGGTGTTACAGCATGCAAGGCAATTTTTAATAGAAAACCAACAACAAAAACCGGTCTTGATAGTAGATGAAATCGGACGTTTGGAACAAGAGGAAAAAGCGTATCTAAAACTCTTACAAGATAGTATTGCAAAGGCGCAAAACGTCCTTGGTGTTTTGAAGAAATGTGAGGTACAATATATACAAGCGATTGCCGCCAGAGAAGATGTGCAAGTTTTTGATTTGGATGTGATGAATTATGATGAGGTTTATAACAAGGTGTTGGCATTATTAAAAAGCCGATGAAACTATCGTGAATCTTTATAAAAAACGATCATCTTCTACAAAGATGTTATAGTGTTTCTACCATAAGTGTTGGATGGTGAATATTGTGTACACAGATTAGCTCATAGAACGCACGTTCACAAGCTTGTGCCATATCAACAAAACCGATGAAGAAGGGTGATATAATGAAGATATTTAAAAAATTAGGAATCTTAGTGACGACCATAAGTTTGCTTGTTGGCATGAGTGCCTGTACGCAGCAACCTAACAAGGAAACAACAAAAACAGAAGGTATTACGATCGTTGATCAAGCAGGCCGTAAAGTGACATTGGAAAAACCAGCGGAAAAGGTAGTTAGTGGCTATTATATTGCGACTTCTACTTTGCTTGGATTAGGTCAAAAGGACAAGCTGGTTGGGGTAGAGATGAAAGCGGATAAACGTCCGATCTATAAAATGGCAGCGCCCGAAATCGTTAAGTTGCCAGCCATGGGCAATAAGAAAATGTTTAATGTAGAAGAATGTGCCAAAGTGAAACCGGATGTTGTGTTTTTGCCGGTAAGTCTGAAAAGCTATGTGGAGAAATTGGAAAGTCTGAATATCAAGGTAATCTTGTTACAGCCGGAAACCATGGATAGCTATGATGAGGCAGTGGATATCATCGCCAAGGCTTGTGGGGCACAAAAGCAGGCAAAGGCTTATTTTGCATATCGTAAAAACTTATATGAAACATATATCAAAGATGAAAACGCAAATAAAAGAGTATATTTTGCAGGAACAAAGGCATTGCAGAGCGCAGGTATAGATATGTTTCAAAGTGAATTGTTGAAGGTGGCTGGTGCTGAGAATGTTATGAAAGAAAATGGTAAGGGCAATTGGCTGCGTATCAATAAGGAAACACTTATCAAAGCGAATCCGGATATTATTTTTATTGAACAAAAAGGTGCTAAGGTGAGTGACTTTACAAAAGATGCAGCTTTCGCGAGTGTCAATGCTGTAAAACATAAGCAAGTCTATGTTTTCCCGGCACATTTAGAAACTTGGGATACCCCTAATTTATCAAGCTGTTTAGGCGTTTTATGGACCTATGCAATTTTGTATCCTGAACGTGTTTCTATGGATATCGTAAAACAGGAAGCAAGATGCTTTTATCAACAATTTTACCAAATAGATGTAGATGTAGAAGAGCTGGGATGTTAAGCGAAAAGAACTGGGAATGTGTATATGCTTAATGCCAAGGGCAGAAAAGAGTAGGTGATGCATATGAAAAGATATTTCAGCTGTGGACTCCTGCTGCTGATTCTGCTTGTGATTGCTTTACTGGCAGGGCGCTATGGTACAAATCTGCAGGACATGTTGGCTGCCCTTTGTTTCCATGGAGATGCCGGTATACAGGCTATTGTTTGGAATATTCGCATACCGCGTATCTTATTGGTACTTGCCGGTGGTGGGGCGTTGGCTGTCAGTGGATTGATTTATCAAACCATCTTCAAGAATCCATTAGCTTCCGGTGATGTGATTGGGGCAAGCAGTGGCTGTTCCTTAGGGGCTGCCCTTGCCATCGTGCTATTTCATGATGAACCATGGATTACGATGCTCTTGGCGTTTGGCTGTGGATTGCTGCTTGTTATTTTCACCATGCTATTGGCAACAAAAGTACATGGAAATCGCATCTTGAATTTAGTCATTGCCGGCATCATCTTACAAGCTGTAGCAACTTCATTCCTAATGTTATTGAAATTAGCCGCAGATCCTTATCAGGAATTAGCTAGCATTGAATACTGGCTGATGGGGGGCTTTGGCGATGCTACTTGGACACAGGCTTTACTATGCATCGGTGTTAGTGCGATTTGTATGATTTCACTTTATCTTCTACGCTGGCAGATTCAAATGCTGTCATTTGGTGAAGAAACGACAACATTAGGCGTTAGAGAAAAGCAGATTCGTTGGATAGCGTTATTGTTATCTACCTGTATGATTGCCACCGTTGTCAGTGTAGCCGGTATCGTGAGCTGGGTAGGTCTTTTGATACCGCATGCCGTACGCTTGCTCTATCATCAGCCTTTAAGCAAGGCACTTGGCAAGACGTTTTTTGGGGGAGCCTGTTTCCTTTTGGTTTGTGATACCTTAGCACGAGCTGTATTAGCGATAGAGCTGCCCATCAGTATATTGACTTCCTTGTTTGGTGCGTTTTTTCTAATCATCGTCTTTGTGAAAGGCAGGTTTTCATTATGATCGAAGTGGTTCATGTTAGTGTGACATATGAGCAAAAAGAAGTGTTGCATGATATCAGCTTAACCATTCCCAAAGGTCGCATCGTGATGATGTTAGGAGAAAATGGCAGTGGCAAAACAACGCTGATGAAAGCCATGTTGGATAAGCTTCCTTTCGTGCAAGGGGATATCCTATGGAAGCAAGAATCCTTGCGCAAGCTCAACGAAAAGCAACGCGCTGCCTGTTTTAGCTATGTTCCCCAGATCAAGGAAATGGTGGCGGATATCAAGGTGATGGATTGTATTGTTGCCGGTTGTACACGACGTTTGTCACTGTTTGAAGTTCCTGACGCAAAGGAATATGCCAAAGCAAACGCTGTCCTAAAAAAGTTTCAGCTTGCCCATATCAAGGATAAATATTTACATGAAATCAGTGGAGGAGAGCTGCAAATGACCTATGTAGCCAGAGCTTTTTTACAGGATAGTGAGGTCATTCTCATGGATGAACCATGTACTTATCTAGATTTCCAGCACCAGCATCTTTTCTTGCAACAGGCAAAACAGCTGGCACAGCAAGGAACATCCTTATTCATCAGCATCCATGATCCTAATTTGGCTTTGCAATATGCAGATGATATTTACATTCTGCATGAAGGAAGGATATATACGCATTTGAAAAAAGAAGAACCCTTCTTACGCAGAAGGTGCTGTGAATGTTATAATACAATATATGGAAAACACTTTGCTTTAGCAGGGGATGATAGCTCTGGCTATCTGGTATGGAAGGAGTAGAAGATCATGCTGTATATGCAACAATATGTAAAAGCGTCATCGCTGGATGAGGCGTATACGCTGTTAATGAAAAATCGTAATCATCAAATTTTAGGAGGCATGCAGTGGCTGAAAATGCAAGATCGTGTGGTACCAATGGCAATTGATCTGCAGGCATTGCATCTGGATGAAATCAAGGAACAGGAAGACTATATTGAAATTGGTGCGATGTGTACATTGCGCCAGTTGGAAACAAGCCCGATTCTTTTAAAAGCCTTTGGTACGCTGATACAGGATAGTATCAAAGATATTGTAGGGGTACAATTTCGCAATACGGCAACGATTGGCGGCAGTTTGTATTCACGTTTTGGCTTTTCTGATATACTTACAGCCTTCATGGTATTAGATACAAGCGTAGTACTCTATCATCAAGGAGAAATAAAGCTGAGTGATTACAGCAAACAGCCTTATGAGCGTGATATCTTAACCCATATCCGCATCCGTAAAGAACCCCTTTTGACAAAATTTTTATGTATGCGCAAAAGTGCTACAGATTTATCCGTATTAAATTTTGCCATCGCCAAAACGGCGACTAACTATCGCATTGCTATTGGTGCCAGACCAAAGCGTGCAGAATTGGTGGTATTACCGGTAAGCTATGATGATAAGCAGATTGAAGAAGCCCTTTTCGCAATTGAGTTAGCGGATAATATGCGTGGCTCTAAGGAATATCGCAAAGCATTAGTACATGCCTTTGTACAAAAAAGCTATACAGCACTTCAGGAGGAAGCAACATGCAGATAACGATGATGATCAATGGACAGCGTATCACAGATGATATCAAACCGGATATGCTTTTATTAGATTTTTTACGTGCACATGGCTGTTACAGTGTCAAACGCGGTTGTGAAACAAGCAATTGCGGGTTATGTACGGTTTGGCTAGATGGTAAACCCATCTTATCCTGCAGTATGTTGGCTGTTCGCTGTGATGGACATGCCGTTACGACTTTAGAAGGCGTTGAACAAGAAGCACATGAATTTGCGGACTATATGGCAAAACAAGGTGCTGAGCAATGTGGATTTTGTTCTCCCGGCTTGATCATGAATGTTTTAGCAATGAAAAAGGAATTGCAGCAGCCCACACGTGAAGCAATCAATCACTACCTGGCCGGCAATTTATGTCGCTGTACCGGTTATATGGGACAGCTTAGAGCGATTGAAGCTTATTTACAAGAAAAAGGAGGCGAACAGGCATGAAACATATCTCACAGCCCGTTGTAAAAAAGGATGCCTATGCCCTTTTGAGTGGCAAGCCTGTCTATACCGGCGATATGGTGCCCAAAGATGCCTTGATCCTAAAGCTGTTACGCTCTCCGCATGCCTATGCGCGCATCAAAGCAATTGATACAAGTGCAGCTTTGAAAATGCCCGGTGTTGTGGCTGTTTATACATGGAAAGATGTCCCGGATGTACGTTTTACCTTAGCTGGACAAACCTATCCGGAACCTTCTCCTTATGATCGTAAGATCTTAGATGAAATCGTGCGATATGTAGGCGATGAAGTAGCCATTATTGCCGCAGAAACGCTAGATGCAGCTGAAAAAGCAATGAAGTTGATCAAGGTTGATTATGAGGTATATGAACCATTATTAGACTTTACCAAGGCCATCGATAATGATATCATCGTACATCAAGAAGATAATTATCGTACGCTATGTGAGATAGGGAATGCGCGCATGCGCAATATCTGTTCACAAGGGGAAAGCTGTGTCGGTGATATTGATGCGGCGTTTGCGGATTGTGATGTTATCTTAGAAAGAGATTATCATACAAAAGCCAATGCCCAAGCAATGATGGAAACCTTTCGCTCTTACGCCTATGTTGATGCCTTTGAGCGTTTGAATGTCGTCAGCTCTACTCAGGTACCTTTCCATGTTCGCCGTATGGTTGCCAATGCTTTAGAGATTCCAAAAGCTAAGATACGGATCGTAAAACCACGCATTGGCGGTGGCTTTGGCGCAAAGCAAACCGGTTGTTGTGAAATCTTCACCGGCTTTGTGACGTGGAAATTAAAGCGTCCTAGTTATATCGTTTATAGTCGTGAAGAAACTTTTACGGCTAGCAATTCTCGTCATGAGATGAAGATGCATGTAAAGATCGGAGCGAAGAAAAACGGTGAGATCTTGGCGATTGATTTACATACCTTATCCAATACCGGCGCTTATGGTGAGCATGGTTCAACAACGGTTGGCTTAAGCGGTCATAAGTCCTTGCCGCTGTACAATCATGTCAAAGCTAGTCGTTTTACCTATGATGTCGTATACACCAATACGATGCAAGCCGGTGCTTATCGTGGATATGGGGCAACGCAAGGACAATTTGCGGTGGAATCCGCTGTTAATGAATTGGCCGATGCCCTTCATATGGATCCTTGTGAACTGCGTTTCATGAATATCGTTGGTGAAAATGAAATCATGTCTCAATACTATAATGAACATCTCAACAGCTGTGCTTTAGATCGCTGTCTGAAAAAAGCTATGGAAATGATTGGCTGGAAAGAAAAACAGTTATGTCGTGATATGGGGAATAAGCGGCGTGGTCTGGGTGTTGCCTTATCCATGCAGGGAAGCGGCATTGCCAATGTCGATATTGCCTCGGTTATCATCAAGCTACAGGATGATGGTTTCTACACCTTATCTATCGGTGCTACCGATATGGGTACCGGCTGTGATACGATCTTAGCACAGATGGCAGCAGAATGTTTAGACTGTGAAGTTGAGCAAGTCGTTACACAGGCGGTTGATACCGATGCATCTCCTTATGATACCGGCTCCTATGCTTCTGCAACGACCTATGTCACCGGCATGGCGGTAGTCAAGGCATGTGAAGAATTGAAACAAAAAATCATCAACGAAGCGTCTATATTGATGGAAGTACCAAAAGAACATATCTGCTTTGATGGTGAACTGATTACGGCCGTTGAAGATAAGAAACAGATGAGCCTAAAAGATTTTGCCAATACGTGTTTTGAAGGAGGCAAGGGGGAAGTGTTGATTGCCAATGCATCCCATTGTTCACCTACCTCACCACCACCGTTCATGGTTGGAATTGCCGAAGTGGATGTCGATAAGCTGACCGGTGAAATTTCATTAGTGGACTATGTTTCGGTTGTCGATTGTGGTACGGTCATCAATACGAATCTGGCTAAAATACAGGCGGAAGGCGGTATCGCACAAGGTATCGGTATGGCCTTGTATGAGGATATCAGCTATAGCAAACAAGGAAAGATGCGCAATCGCAGCTTCCTGCAATATAAGATACCAACACGATTGGATGTCGGCACGATTCGTGTGGACTTTGAAAGCAGTTATGAAGACCATGGTCCTTTTGGGGCAAAGTCCATCGGTGAGGTTGTCATCAATACGCCGGCACCAGCCATTGCCTCCGCGATTGCTCATGCCAGTGGTGTACAAATCAGAACGTTACCGATTACCGCAGAAAAAATCCTGTTGAAAAAAGATGAAGATTGATCTGGTTATCTTAGCTGCCGGTTATGCCAGACGCTTTCACGGAAACAAATTGTTACATGTCTGGCAAGGAAAACCCATCCTGGCACATGTGATGGATACTTGTCAACAAGTGGACTTTCATGCGATTCATGTGGTAAGTCAATATGAAGAAGTGTTGGCTTTGGCTCATACAAGAGGTATGCACGCTGTTAAGAATGATCATCCGCAAAAAGGAATGTCATCTTCTCTTCAATTAGGTCAAAAAGCCGCCAAAGATGCGGATGCCATTGTCTTTCTTACCGGTGATATGCCTAAAATCAAGGCAGAAACTTTACAAAAATTATGCCATATGGCAGATGCACAACATATTATCTGTGCTGCGGTTCATGGAGCTATTCGCAATCCCATGCTGTTTCCAAGCTGCTGGTTTTCAGAATTTAATAGCTTAGTACATGAGGAAGGTGGAAAAACGATTGCCATGCGACATCAAGAAGCTTGTATCTTAATGGAAGTCAATGAAGCAGAAGTACAGGATATTGACACCAGAGAAGATTTACAACAATTTGACAATGCAATAGGTGGTTAGTGAAAAACTAGCCACTTTTGTTCTTGAAAAGCATGCTTATACAAAGAAAGTAATGTGGTTTAGATACATAAAAATCAGGTAGGTATTTGCGTGATTTTTCGCTATAATAGATATAGAAAACATCATGAGATGTTTTGCTGGGAAAGCTTTTGAGAAATAAACAGAGCTATTTCTTTTAATGAGCATGTACAGGTAAAAGCCAACTGCCTCAACAGGTGAATTGCAAAGGTGCTAACTGCATCAACAGGAAACAATCATAGGTGCTACCGGCATTAACAAGATATTTAGAACTGGGAAAAGCATATGGAATAGCTCAATCGTTTATTAGGAAAGCAAACAAGAAAAAGGAGAAGAATATGAACCAAGCGTATCAATTGATTTGTTGCGATTTAGATGGAACCTTATTAAATGAGAAGGATGAAGTTAGTGAGAAGAATAAGGAAATGATTCAACGCTGTCGTAAACAAGGCATGCAATTTGCCATCGTCAGCGGACGTCCGGTGGAGGGGATCTTACAACTCATCAAACAATGGCAGATGGAAGAGATGGTCGATTATGTCATTGGCATGAATGGCGGTGTTGTTTATCATTGTAAAACAGCAATCAAAAAAGAATATCATCGTTTAGATGGCGCGATCATTAAAGCAATCATGGAGCATTATGCTGGCTGGAAAGTACGCTTTATCATCTTTGATGGTGCTAAGCGTTATGTCAGCTATAGTGATGAAGAAACCAAAAGGCTTGCCGCATCATATTGTGAGCAGGAAGTACAGACAGACATGTTTACTTTATGTGATGTCCCACGTAATAAGCTAATTGTGCAATGCTATCCACAAGATATGCCAAAGGTAGAGGCTCATGGTAAGCAGTATCACAATGCACAATGTGTTTGTTTTAAAACAGCGGCAGATCTATTTGAATTTGTAAATCCACAAGTAAATAAAAGCAGTGGTATTCAAAAGCTGTGTGAGGATATTGGAATAACGATGCAAGAGGTTCTTGCTTTTGGAGATACCAGCAATGATAATGAAATGCTGCGTGATGCTGGTTTGGGCGTATGGTTATGCAATGGCAGTGAAGATACCAAAGCCATGGCAGATGCTGTGGCAAAGGCGAATACAGAAAGTGGCGTTGGCTGTTTTTTAGAGGAATACATCTTATAGAAGCGATTATGCAAAGAGAAATTCAGTTTTAAAAAAAGAGCTTTCTTTGTTTCCATACCTAATGAGGTAATAAAAGGAAATGGCTTTTAGGATAGGAAAAAACATGGTATAGTAGTACCTAGCGAGGTGTAGTATATGAAAATAGGTTTTATTTCTTTAGGCTGTAGTAAAAATTTAGTTGATAGTGAAAAGATGATGGGCATGTTGAAAAGTGGACATCATGAATTGGTTAAGGATGCGCAGGAAGCAGAAGCCATCATCATTAATACATGCGGATTTATTAATTCTGCGAAAGAAGAAGCCATCAATACGATTTTTAAGATGGCGGAATATAAAAAACAAAATTGTAAAAAGTTGATTGTGGTTGGCTGTCTGGCGCAACGTTATAAGGAAACCTTAGAGGCGGAAATTCCGGAAATCGATGCCGTCATCAGTATTCGCGAATACCCGCATCTACATGAGATTCTTCACTCTTTATTGGATGGGAAAGAACTTGTCAGCTATGGCAAAAGTGAGCGTATGGTATCAAGCAAGCCATGGACGGCATATTTGAAAATTGCCGAAGGTTGTAGCAATCGCTGTACCTATTGTGCAATTCCTTTGATTCGCGGTGATAATGTAACCTTTCCCATGGAACAATTGGTCCAAGAGGCCAAAGAACTGGCACAGCGCGGTGTTAAGGAATTGGTTTTAATTGCTCAGGATACGACAAAGTATGGAGTTGATTTATATGGTAAACGTTCTTTATTAGAACTGTTACAAAAGCTTCATGAGATTGATGGCTTTCATTGGATTCGTATCTTATATATGTATCCGGATGAAATTGATGAGGAATTAATTGAAGGTATGGCGAAGTTACCGAAAGTATTGCCATATTTTGATATTCCAATGCAGCATGCCAACAATTGTATGCTGGCAGCTATGAATCGTCGAGGCACTAAAGAGGAAGTCTTGGCATTGATTAAAAAGATTCGTAAGACGTATGCGGATCCTACTTTACGTACGACCTTTATCGTGGGCTTTCCCTCAGAAACACAGGAAGATTTTGATGAATTGATGCAGTTTGTAGAAGATGTTCATTGGGATCGCATGGGTGCTTTCACCTATTCTCCGGAAGAAGATACGCCGGCTTTTGATATGGAACAAAGTGTTGCAGAAGAAGAAAAACAACGTCGTTTAGCAATTTTGATGCAGCGTCAGGAAGAAATCTCTTTAGCCAATCAACAAAAACGTATTGGTACGGTGATGGAAGTTTTGGTAGAAGCACAGGATGGCTTGACTGGCAAATATCGTGGACGTGGAGCAAACAGTGCACCGGATGAAGTGGATGGTATGGTCATTTTTACAAGTAAACAACCATTAGCCTTGGGAAGTTTTGTCCAGGTTAAGATTACCGAGGCCCTCCCTCATGATGTGATCGGAGAAGCTTTGTGTTAAAAGGCTTTGCCCCTATTATTGCCAAACAGCCGCGAGTGATGATCTTAGGCTCTATGCCGTCTGTGACTTCTTTAGAGAAGCAAGAATATTATGGGTTTGCGCATAATCGCTTCTGGAAGATCTTGCATGCACAATTTGGGATGCCAATAGCTACCTATGAACAAAAGAAGGCAATCATTTTAACGCATCATATGATTTTATGGGATGTCATTGGAGAATGTGAACGAGAAGGCAGCTTGGATTCGGCAATTCGCAATGAAAAAGTGAATCCGATTGATGAGCTGCTAGAAGCGTATCCAGAAATTTCAATCATTATCTGCAATGGTCGTAAAAGCTATGAACTGTTTCAAAAACATTTTGCGCATTTGGATAAGCAAGTAATTTATTTGCCTAGTACCAGCAATGCGAATCGCACGATCAAAGAGGAAGCATTATTTGCAAAATGGATGCAGGTGTTATCTGCATATGATTTATAAAGTGCTGATGATTAGCACTTTTTTTCATGCTTAATGGAAAGCTGAAAACGTTTCTAGGATGAAAGGGTGATAGAAGAAGCAAATGATAACGACAAGATAAGCTGCAAAAAAGGAATAGATTTTTATTTTGATGCCTGCTTTTTAGGAAGAAAGTGCTATAATAATGGCTATATAAGAAGGGAGCGAGGCATATGCAGATACGCAAGTGTCAAAGTGATGAGGATATCCAACAGTTAGCAAAGCTGGCAAATGAGATATGGCATGAGTATTTTATAGATATTATTTCATTCGAACAAATAGAATATATGGTGGAGAAATTTCAAAGCTATCCGGCATTAAAAAAAGCCATAGAGGAAGAACAGTATACGTATTTTTTAGCCTTTGAGGAAACTGAATTGATTGGCTATTGTGGGGTGAAACCGGAAAAGGAACGCTTATTTTTAAGTAAGCTGTATTTAAGAAAAGATAAACGTGGGCAGGGCTTGGCTTCTTATTTATTAGAGGAAGCAATCAAGTTTGCGAAAGAACAAAACAAACAAGCGATTTATCTGACTTGTAATAAATATAATCAGCATAGCTTGGATGTATATCATGGCAAGGGATTTCAGGATATCAATGCAGTGCAGACAGATATCGGTCGTGGTTTCATCATGGATGATTATATCTTGGAAAAGGTGTTATCATAAAAAAAGGAAATAAAGATCTTTTGATGTTTTATCAAAGATTATATTATTTCTTTTTTATTTTAGTAAGGTTTATTTGATAGTTACTTTTTTTGGTTCTGCTTATGGCTTTTTTACCTGAAGATGCTATGCCCTATATCATCTTCATTTTTTATGATGGTATCATGGCTGCAACCTAAACCGTTTTCTTTCAGATACATAGAGTAAAACAAGAGGTGAAGAAAATGAAACGATTCGGGATAGATGTTTCTGAACATAATGGCATCATTGATTGGAAAGCTATAAAAAGGGCTGGAGTAGAGTTTGCCATTATACGATCAAGTTATGGACATTTTGTAGAAGATCAGCAATTTCGTCGTAATGTAAAAGAATGTGAAAGATATAAGATACCATATGGCCTTTATCATTATTCCTATGTTGCCAATCATGCACAAATGAAAGAGGAGGCAGAAGGTTTTTTACGACAGTGTCGTTCCTGTAAGCCAGCGTATCCTTGTTTTATTGATATGGAAGATGCTGATGGTTGGAAAGCCAGACATGGTGTGAGTGATGCAATGAATATCGAAACGGTATATTATACTTGTGATACCTTAGAAAAAGCAGGATATTATCCCGGTGTTTATGCAAATTTGGATTGGCTTGAGCATCGTATAAATTCGCCGCGATTAGATCGATTTGATAAATGGGTAGCACAATGGGCTAGCAAAATCACATATGATAAACCATATGGCATGTGGCAATTTAGTGATAAGGGAACAATTAATGGATATCGTGGATGGTTGGATTTTGACTATGCCTATAAGGATTATCCAAAAATTATCAAGGAAAAAGGCTTCAATGGGTTCAGTAAAGATGATGGAAATTCCTCGAAACCAGAGAAACCAAAACCATATTTACGCTATCATGTAGGGGATCATGTACATTACAGTGGTTTATGGACACAAAGCAATGGTGGCAATTGGTATCCTCTTAGCTCACTGAGGGTGAAAGAAGGCACGATAACAAAAGTGATAAAAACAGCGCAACATCCGTATCTTATCGAGCATAATATTGGCTGGGCAAATAATAAGGTAATTGAAGATGCACAAAAACCATCCATTCATTTCCATGTGGGTGAGCTTGTTCGCTTTGATGGCTTATGGACAGCCAGTGATGGAGGTATCTGGTATTCAAAAGATCAATTATTGATAAAATCAGGAAGGATAACAAAAGTAATAAAAGGTGCAAAGCATCCATTCCTTATCAATAATGGATTGGGCTGGGCATCCGCAGCTGTGCTACACCATATATAAAAAAAGACACCCCATCTGGGATGTCTACATAAACAAGTGATGATTATAGAACGTTTACGTTTGCGGCATGATCTCCACGATCATTTGTTTTAATATCGAAGCTTACTTTCGCTCCTTCTTCTAATGTACGGAAACCATTACCCTGAATTTCTGTGTAATGTACGAAAATATCATTTCCTTCATCAGAAGTGATAAATCCAAATCCTTTGTCTGCGTTAAACCATTTTACTTTTCCTGTACTCATGTTATAGTACCTCCATTTTTCTGTATAAGAGGCGCCTCAAGGTATTAAAAAACACATATGTGAAATTGTACTTTGAGATAATTACAATTTCTGATATGTGAATATTGAAATCATAGTTATTTTGCTCGTTATTACTTCTTCAGTATAACATAATAATTTCAAATAGCAAGTGTTTTAAAAAAGAATTCGTTTGACAAGCGTGTAAATAAAGCATACACTTACTATATGAGGTAAGGAAATGACAACTAACGAAAAAAAAGTGTTTCATCCCACATTGGGCATTTGTACCATCACGGAATATGACCGTAAAAGTGATCGTATCACGATGATATCTTTAGATGGTAACCAAAGCGTCATTCCATATAAAAATATGGATAAGGCCGGTGTCAGAGAAATCATGGATATTGCTACAGCGCGATTGATTCTGGACAGAATTTTTCATCCGGCGATTCACGCGGATTATGGAAAAGAATTAAGTGAACTTTTAAAAATGCGGAATTATTCGAATATTGATATGAATGCACTGGTGGATGTTTATATTTATTTAATGAATTGGAAATATGCAGAAAGAAAATGTGGCATGAAAAATCAGGAGTGTTTGGAGCGTATTCAGGAGCGCCTTTGTGATGAACTGGCATTTGTGTTAGATGTAGGGAAGGAACAACTCATTGCTCATTTAATTGCCTGTTATGAAAATTTAGCTTAATGAATGAAAGATCGTTTTTCTTTCATTTTTTAATTATCATATGAGCACCATAGATGATATGCTATGGCAGAGCAAGCTTTCTTATTGTGGGTCCAGAAGAGCGGCATAGAAATATAAAAAACGGAAATTTTATTAAATTTCCGTTTGTTTATGTAATGGTGACCCCTCAGGGATTCATATAATCAGTATTTTATATGTTTTTTTGGTGTATTATATGGTTAAAAGAGGGATATTTCGTTAGATTTTGTCTGTATGTTTTAGAAATTTACACCAAATTTACACCAAATTTTTATTGTCTTAAGTAATGGTGTTAAGCTTATCTACCATTTTTTGTTGTGCATCATCAAACCAATGCCCGTACACGTCATTGACCATTTCTACGGTATGTCCCAACCTTTTTGCTATATCAAATGGACTAAATCCTAAATTGATTAAAAGAGATACGTGAGAGTGTCTAAAATCGTGTATACGTATTCTGGGAACTTTAGCAATGGCTATCCACTTATCTTTTTTTAAGCGTATTGTATTATCATCAAGTGGCTTATCAAAATTAAATAAAAGCTTATCTTTATCAAAACCTATGATACTGCTATGGCGCTCATAAAGTGCTTGTACAGACAAAAAACATTCGTTTGGCATAATTACAGTCCTATAGCTGTTACGTGTCTTAGGTGTTGTGGTTTGCCGCCTGTGTTTGGTATAAGTCTTACTGACGGAAATAGTTTTAGCTTTTAAATCTACATCAGACCAACGTAATGCTAAAGCTTCGCCGATTCTTAGCCCACACCAATAAAGTACATTAAACAACGCTATATACACTTGATCATCTACTACGCTTATAAATTGTTTGTATTCATTTGGATGCCAAAAACACATCTCTTTCTTCGGTTCGTTACTTCTTTTTACAATATTAAAGTTTGTTAATTTAGGGTCAGATATATATCCGTTATGAGATGCATAACGTAATATCGATTTTAACCTTGTTTGTATTGTTGATATCATGGCGTTAGAGTACAGGGTGTTTTTGATGGTTTTAGCATTTAGCAAAAACGATTGAAATTCATGTATATTTTCGATGCGTATTTTACGTAATCTTAAATCCCCCCAATAAGGATAAAGATAGCGCTTATATGTTTTTTGCAACTCCCAATATGTTCTGTCTTTAACGATATTTTTCTTTGAGCCCAAGTATAAAACAAAAACATCATTCATAGTCATATTTGTATCAATTTCTGTTCTCATTTTTAACAAAAATTCGCGTTCCCATTCGGCTGCTTCTGCGCTACTCGCAAATCCTCTTTTGTGATAACGATGTGGCGTGCCGTTTAGGTCTACATAGCTACCTTCACACTTGTACGTCACCTTTTTGACCATCTTCTCTTTATTCTTTTTGCTACGTACCATACGTTCATCTTTTTTTACAGCCATTGCTTAATACCTCCATTTCTGTTAAAATAGGGTATAGAAAAAGTGTAGACCGAGCAAGTCACATTTTTCTATAGACACTCACCGGATGCCGCCGGCGGGTGTTTTTTATTACACTGATTTTAAATCGTCTATTGATAGGTCAACAAGATTTAAAACTTTATTTACTAGATCTTTGATTTTTGATACATCTTTTTTATTCTGTTTTGTGCATTGTGAGCCATCTTCTGCTTTTAAATTATCAGCATTCAATTTGCAATTCCCTGTCCATAACAAATTTTTATTGTAGAAATATGTTACGGTTGTTCCAGAATTGTCATCGGAGAATGTTGCGTTATTATCCTTGCTATCATCAAAAAATTCGAACAACAAATGATATTCTCCATTATCGCCCCAATCATATCTGTAATTGCCATTAAATTCATTGAATTTAGTTGACATTTTTGCTTTTATACGTGGCAGAATATCTAATGGTTTTTCATTGTTAACTACTTCTTCTGAATCTTGAATGCTATCATGATAACGGTATACTTCAGCGTTTAAACATTTTGCATACTGATCTACTTGCTTTTTTGTCATTTTTTTATTTAGTCTAATTAATATATTTTCCAATAATATATGATTACCATAATTATCCATTTGAGTAGCCTCGTATGTAGATAATTCAATTGCCCTTAATTCAGCTTCGTCTTTTGTGTTATAAACTTCAATTGAACCACTTAATGGTTCTTCTTTATTGTAAGTTTTTTCTACGGTAGAATCAGAAAAATTTAACTTACCAATATAAGAACATATTATATTTGGATCAGTTTCATTTGTATATGCTATGTAATATACAACCGGTATCCCTCCTGCTTCTAGGGTCTTATATATCTTAATAGCTTTCTCTGTGCCTTCTTTATTTATTTTTTTTGTATTAGACGATGAAGTTGATGTATCATCAGTTTTTTTCTTTTCTGCATCCTTTGCATTAGAGCAGCCATTAAGTAAACAAAGCGTAACGATACACACAAATAAGATAAAACGTTTTTTCATTTCCCTCTTCCTCCCATATTGTTTTATGTAAACATCATATGATGTGTTTACCTTTTACTAATAACTAAAGCTAATTTGCCAACTACTCTGAAGCAAGTATTTTCCACATCTACGATAATTGGGTCATATTTTTCGTTTGCAGGCAATAGCATGATTAAACCTTGCTCACTTTTTCTAAATCGCTTGCAAACAGCCTCTTCATTATTGATACAAAATGCGCCAATATTACCATTTTCTAAGATGTTGGTTTTTTCAAATACTAATAAATCACCATCATTAATACCTGCATCTATCATACTATCACCTTTTGCATAATTAGCAAAGTATTCTTTATTAGGCTTTAGGATGGTATCCGGTAAAGATATATATTCAATAATATCTTCGTCAACAAAACTGCCTGTACCACATGACAATCTTGCAAACAACGGCATTTGAATTTGATGTTCTTTTATATCTGGTTTTTTTATACGCTCATCAGTTATTCCACCTAAAAAATTTATATCGACATCAAGATAATCTGCTAATATTTGCAACTTTTTATAGCTCGGTGCTGCTTTTTTTCTTTTCCAATCAGAAAAACTTGATTGTGATATACCTGTATCTTTTGATACCTGATACGGTGTTAAATTCTTTTCCTCGAGAATTTTTATTATTCTTTCATAATTAAACATATTTAGTCCTCTCTAAAATCACATGGAAAATTCCTAGTATTTTTGCTTGACTAAACGGAACATTTAAAGTATGATATGTACGTACTAGGAAATATCCGAGCAAAATACTAAGATTATTATTAAACCCAATCAAAGTATATCACATTTTCTTAGTATATCAAGATAGGAGGTGTAATTTTGTATCGAAAAATCGAAGTATTGATGAAAAAGAAAGGAGTGACTGCGTATAGATTGGCTAAAGAAACCGGTATTCCTCAATCATCAATAAGTGATTGGAAACGTGGGCGATGCAAGCCAAGTGTTAAAATGCTCACAATCTTAGCCGATTACTTTGGCGTAGATATCAAGGATTTATTGTAGAAAGGAGAGTGATGAAATGGAGAACGTAAGCAGTTATCAAGAAGCGAATGGAAAGGTTGAGCTAAATATTGAGATAAACGGTATTGATGAGGCATCTGAAAAGGCAGAGCGTCTTGTGAAAACATTAAAAGAAGCCAAATCATTAGCGAATGACTTAGCTTCCATGGATTTGAAGATTAACTTTTGTGAGTGATGTTCAATGTTAAATCAATTTCTTTACCACACGAAGGGCACAGGCTTTTACCGGTTGGGACATTGACTATATTCTTACAGAATGGACATGTTACGTCATATGTTCGTAGATTAGCGGCTTCTTCGATAGCTTGATTTAATTTATCTTTATCTATATTCACTTTAAAATTTTTGATTTTGACACTCACATTTTCACCCCCTTTCCCAGTATAAGTAAATATTATCACACGTATGGGAAAGGTCAATTATGCAAACACAAATAAAAATAACGTATGTAAAAGAAAGGATGGTGAAGTTTATGAATGAAGTGTACCTAAACAAAGATGGCAAGCTGTTTATAAACGGTAATGAGATCAAAGATGTTTTATCAGTTGCTAGCAAAACAGATTATGCAGGTACAAAAATTGTAATTGAAATTGATGGAAATTTTAAAAGTGATTACCAAAATGATAAAGAGTACAACCATTTTATGGATGCGGCATAAGGAGTTTAAAACATGAGGCAAAAATATCGAAACGATATAAACATTGAGCGTGAAATGATTTTGCATAAGATTTATTTAACAAAAACAGATGTCAGAAACTTCATGCATTGGGGCAATGATAAAGCAAATAGATTGTTTGAGGCCTGTAGGCAAAAATGCATTGATGAAGGAAAAACGAATCTAGAAGGTAAGATATATTACAAGCATCTATTACAACTTACTGGAATAAACGAAAGTGATATCACACGCATGGCAAATCAAGAACGCAAAATAAAAGACACTCAGTCGGCGACCAAACTAACGAGTGTCTAACATCAAACCTTTATATAAAGATTCGTCTTTATTATAAGGGAATCGAAGGTAAAAAGCAAGGAGGGAAAGAAATGCAAAAATCAATCACAACATCAGAAATGGCCATACCTAAGATCAGCAAGACAGCTATCATCGTGCTGCTATCCTTCTTTTGTGTAGGTCTCATCGTAGTGAACTTTAATTGGCAAAAAGAAAATGAGCGTTTGCAGCAATATGCAGATCATAAGATGCAGGAAGCAGCAGATGCAAAGATGGATATGGAAAATATGCAAGGTGCTTTTGATCAGAAGTTGAGAGAAGTAGCAATCTTGGAAAATCGAATTCATGAGCTTGAAAATAGGAGCAAGTGACCATATGGACGATATAACCAGTATCTTATTTAGATTAGGCATCACACCAAATCTGAAAGGATTCGACAGCATCAAGCAAGGCATAAGTTTAATAATTGCTGATAAGAGCAAGTATCATCAGATAACGAAATCCTTATATCCGGATATCGCAAAGAAACAGGATCGACACCAGGGCGTGTGGAACGAAGTATACGCTATGCAATCTCTGTGGCTATAAGGGCAGATTATGAAGATGAGATGCAGAAGATCATTGGCATTACACCTTATAAGTGTCGGATAACGAATTCAGAATTTATGTTTACGGTAGCACAAGTTATAGAGGAACATAGAAAAACTTTTAAACAGAAAGAGAGTCAGACCGGCTTAAACGGGAAATAAAATCACATGGAGGTAGATAAAAATGGAATTAGTTTTATTAATCAAAGCAGAAAACAGGTTATTGAATGTATTGGAGCGCTTAGCAAGCGTTACAGAAAGATCGTTATCAATGAATGATGATCAAGCGAATCAAATGAACAACAACTTAAATACGATGACTGTCCTTCAAGAATCAAAAGATGAACAGAAAGATCAAGCGGCATTGAGTGATACGGAAATGACCACAGCAGATCATCTCGAAGAACATATCAGTGTCAAACATTTACATTATGGCCTGCAGGATGATGGCATCACGACCTATGATAAATGGGATGAGATGTGCAAGGCCTTGGATAAAGTAGGAGAAACTAAGGCAAAAGAGATTTTGGCAGAATATAGCGAAAATGGCGAGTATGGTGGTGTAAGACCTGCTAACTGGGATAAGGTCATCAAGGCCTGTACGGTAAAAAAAGAAACCGAAAAGAGCTATACACTTGAAACGGTAAGAGCACTGGCAAGAAAGGTGCAGCTAGATAAGGGAAAAGATGTCCTTCATGATATCTTTAAGGAATATGATAAAGAAAAGCTATCCCAATTCATGACTGCTGATTATCCGGCATTATATGAAAGATTGCAAAAGGAGGTACAGTGATATGCCAGGGGTTCATGCCTTTCTCAGCCCTTCCAGTGCAAAACAATGGCTATCTTGCACCCCTTCGGTAAAGCTGGAACAGAACTTTCCTGAAAAAGGGGAAAGTGAAGCTGCAAAGGAAGGTACGCTAGCACACTCTATCGCTGAACAAAAATTAAATAAATGGATCAACCGTAAACGAAACAAGATCGTCTGTGAAGATAAGGATATGGATACCTATACTGATGGCTATCGTGACTATGTCATCGAAGTATATAATCGGGTCAAAAAGGACTGTACGGATCCAGTCTTTAAAATTGAACAAAAGCTCGATCTGAAGGAATGGATCAAAGAGGATGGTGGCACGGCAGATGCGATCATCATTGGTGACGGCACGCTGCATATCATCGACCTGAAGTATGGAAAAGGTGTTGCGGTCAGCGCAAAGAACAATCCGCAGATCAGGCTTTATGCATTGGGGGCCATAAGAGAATATCAATTGCTTTATGATCTCACAAAGGTACATATGCATATCTATCAGCCTCGTGTGAGCGATGGAATAAGTGAAGAGGTCATGTCAGTGGATGATCTGATCAATTGGGGCGACGAGGTCGTGAAGCCCGCTGCAGAACAGGCATTCGAAGGTGTAGGTGAATATCATCCAAGCGAAGAAACGTGCCGCTGGTGTCGTGCCAAAGGGGCATGTAAAGCAAGAGCAGAACATAATGAGCATCTCCGCAGATATGGCTTCATGGATCCGGATCTGCTGAATAATGAGGAAATCAGTAAGATCCTTGCAGAAGTGGACGAACTCACCAGATGGACCACTGATGTAAAAGAGTATGCGCTCGATGCCATGCTCAAAGGGGCACAAATTCCCGGCTTCAAGGTCGTGGAAGGACGCAGCATCCGCAAGGTGACAGATGAGAAGCTGTTGGTCGATAATATGAAGGACGCAGGATATGAAGAAGCGTTGTTATATGAAAAGAAGCTGCAACCCGTCACAAAATTAGAGAAACTGGCAGGAAAGAAAGATTTTGCGATCATATCTGCTGGATGTATTGAAAAACCTAAGGGTTCACCGGCAATTGCACCTGTGAGTGATAAACGCCCTGAATACAACAGCGGTGTGAGCGATTTTCAAGAGGAATTGCAAGCGATGCCCAGCTGATACGAAAGAACTGGCTGCCATCTTGGTAGAAGGGTTAGCAAAAGCCGGATTTAAGATTCAGAGATATGACGCATATTCTACCAATAGCGTCTATCATATCGATATAATATTGGTTTCAATGTGAAGCATGAACATACGAACGACCAAGGCTATACGCGATATTTCTTTTCGGCAGATCAACATGCTGATCTAATAGCCCTGTGCATCAAAGAACGTGATATAAAGCTATCACGTTATGGTGCTGAAAGATATAAGGATTACATGCTTGAAAATCTACGCTCAAATGAAGGCAGCAAAGGGTTCTGGAAAGAAGCGAAACATGCGATTAGAAGAGGAGGTAGGATATATTATGAGAGTTGAAGTTGGTCAATTGGTCATATATGACCCTGGATACAAATGCAAGGTTGGAAAAGTTAAACGGATTAATCCATATTTTGAGAATAAAGCATTCGTATGGTATCACACAGGAGATACAGCGGCATGTACAGATATGAATGACCTTTATCCTATAGATGTAAGGTTCGCAAGAGAACATGCGGATCTGTTTGAAAACAGATATGCCTTAGAGCATTTAATAAATAAGAAAGTTGAGGAAAATGAAAATGGCAAATAATGGACAATTGAGCACAAAGGTTAAGACAGGTGAGGTGCGTTTATCGTACTGTCATCTATTTGAACCCCACGCATTTGATGAAGGGCAGGATGCAAAGTATTCTGTACAGATCATCTTTGATAAGAATGACAAAGAAACGGCAGCAGCGATCAGTCAAGCCTATAAGAATGCAAAGCAGAATGGTATCAATAAGTTTGGTCAGAAATTTGGTCAGTTGGTCAATGACCTGATGTGTAAGCCTGGGGACAAGACCGGGTTAGTGCGTGATGGCGATACCGATCCAAGATATAGTGATGATAAAGAAACCTATGCTGGGAAATATATCATGAATTGTAAGTGTTCCACAGCACCCGGTGTCTATTCAAAAGAGACTGGTACTAGAAAACTGACAATGGATGATCTAGAAATCGTCTATTCCGGATGCTATGGTAAAGTCACGTTCAACCTTTATCCTTATAGTAAAGCAGGTAATACTGGTATCGGTGTCGGATTGAACAATGTTTTAAAAACAAGAGATGGAGATAATCTTGGAGGTCGCGTTTCTGGAGAAGTAGATTTCGCTGATGAATTTAAGGATGAATCAAGTTTTCCAGGATTTAATGATACAGAAGACGATTTGTTAGGCTAATCTCATGAGGACACTACATATAGATTTGGAAACCTATAGCTCTGTAGATCTGATATCATGTGGTGTATATAAGTATGTAGAGAGCGAGGACTTTGAGATCCTCCTCTTTGCATATGCATTCGATGATGAGCCTGTTAAAGTTATTGATTTGACACAAGAAGATAATAGGATACCTGATGAAGTATGCAAAGCCATATATGATGAGGATACAGCCATAAAGTATGCTCATAATGCAATTTTTGAAAGGCTGTGTTTGTCAAGAGAATTTGGTATCAATCTACAGCCGGAAACATGGCATTGTTCCATGGTACATGCATTGATGCTAGGACTTCCAGGTGCATTAAAAGACGTGGGAGCTGCACTAGGCCTATCAGAAGATAAGCAAAAGCTTAGAACCGGAACGGCCCTTATATCCTATTTCTGTAAGCCATGTAAGCCCACCAGGACTAATGGCTATAGAACACGAAATCTACCTGAACATGCTCCGGAAAAATGGGAGCTGTTCAAAGAATATTGTAAGCGTGATGTTGAGACTGAAAGAGAGATCAGTTATAAGCTAGATCGATTTCCAATACCGGATCAAGAGCATCGTCTATGGTGTTGGGATCAGCGTATGAATGACTATGGTGCAAAGATTGATAAAGAACTGATGCGAGATGTGCTGTCCTTTGGTTCCGTCAATGAAGATGATATGAAAAAGGAATGTAGAAGGATCACGAACGGCATCAATCTAAATAGCGTTTCGCAGTTGAAAGAATGGATCAGCAAAAAAGAAAATAGAGAGATAAACAGTCTTACAAAAGACGATGTCATTATGCTGCTCCAGGATGAAACGATCAGCAGTGATACAAGGCGTTTGTTAGAATTACGACAAGAAGCAGGCAAGACATCTGTGAAGAAATATGATGCGATAGCTAGAGCCTTATGCAAGGATGAAAGGCTGCATGGCATCCTACAGTTCTATGGAGCGAACAGGACAGGAAGATGGGCGGGACGTATCTTCCAGCCACAGAACCTGCCAAGGAACGCATTCGAAGATATTGGATTGGCAAGAGAATTAGTCAAGAACAAAGAATTTGAGATAATAAATCTTTTATATAGCAGCTATAACGAAGTGTTCAGTACACTGATCAGAACAGCAGTGATTCCTCCAGATGGATATATGTTTGCGATTGCTGATTATTCTGCTATCGAGGCAAGACTAACTGCATGGTTCTGTAATGAAATGTGGAGACAAGAAGTCTTTGCGACGACTGGTAAGATATATGAAGCTTCTGCTGCACAGATGTTTCATGTACCAATCGAATCTGTGACAAAGGGATCAGACTTGCGTAAGAAAGGCAAAGTGGCGGAGCTGGCATTAGGCTATGGCGGTGGTGTGTCTGCTTTGGAAAGAATGGGTGGTGCTGATATGGGACTATCTGAAGAAGAGATGCAGGACATAGTAAACAAGTGGAGACTAGCATCGCCTAATATCAAAAAAATGTGGTATCAAGTACAGGAAGCTGCTTATTCAGCAGTACAGGAACGTAAGCGTGTTTCTGTAGCTCATGGTGTAAATTATTTCTATTCATCGGGGATATTGTTTGCAGAGCTGCCTTCCAAAAGACGACTGGCTTATGTTCGACCTAAACTGGTCAAAGGGAAGTATGGAAATGAACTTACATATGATGGAACGGATCAAAAGACACATCGATGGGGAAGACAGAAGACATGGGGCGGTAAACTATTCGAGAACTTGATACAGGCCATTGCAAGAGATTGCCTGGCCAGAGCGATGTTGGAGCTGGATGAGGTCGGTTATAAGATCATCATGCATATCCATGATGAGGTAGTCGTTGAAGTACCTAGTGGTACAGCCGAAAGTTGCTTGAAAGATATAGAAAGGATCATGGGTAAACCAATACCGTGGGCACCTGGACTGATCCTGACCGCTGATGGGTTCCTCAGTGAATATTACAGAAAGGACTAAAGGAGAGAAACGATAATGAAGAATACGTTAGTAGATCTAAATAATCATCTATTTGAACAGATCGAACGTTTGAACGATGAAGAATTAGACGATGAAAAATTAGATAAAGAAATAAAACGTGCGAAAGCAATGACAGATGTATCGAGCAAGATCATCGAAAACGCAGCGCTTGGGCTGAGCGCTGAAAAATTGCGAGCAGAATATGGAAATCGTGAGATCCATCTGCCAGGCATGCTGGAGAATAAAAAATGAGCAGGCTCTTGACGGAAGAACAGGATAGCTATCTTAGAAAGATCGCCCTATATCATTCCGTTAAGGAATGCACCAAGTTCATAAATGAGAAGTTCGATACTCATTTCAGTATTGCTCAAATCCGATCATATAGGTGTAGGCATAAGATCAGCTCTCGAAAGAAGCCTTGGGAATTTGTTGATCATTCCACGAATCGTTTGTTGAATGACGAGCAGGCGGATTTCTTAAAGGCTCATGTCATAGGTATGACAAATAAAGAACTTACAGCACTCATCAACGCTAGATTTGATATGAATCTTACAGTGCTGCAGATCAAAAGATATAAGTGTAACCATAGAATCAGTTCAGGACTTACAGGACGTTTTGAAAAAGGTCATGTGCCTGCGAACAAAGGACAGAAGATGCCGGCAGAGCTGTATGATAAAGCGAAGCCTACTATGTTCAAGAAAGGTAACACACCAGCAAACAGATTGCCGATAGGTAGTGAACGTGATGACAAAGATGGTTATATTCAAGTCAAGGTACAAGATGGAAAGCTGAATAAGAATTGGAAATTAAAGCATGTGAAAATTTGGGAAGATGAACATGGTCCCTTGCCTAAAGGACACGTCGTGATCTTTCTTGATGGAAACAATCGCAACTTTGAATTAGACAATCTAAAGGCAATCACGAAAGCTGCAAATGCAAGGCTGAATCAGAATCACCTACGTCATGATGATAAAGAGTTAACAGAAACCGGTGTAGCGGTAGCTGAATTGATGACAGCGATTCATAAACGTAAAAAGAAATAGCGGAGGTAAGATATATGCACGATGTGGAGTTCCAAATAGCCATAGGCAAGAGCCGATTTGAGAAACAATGGAAAAATATGTCCATGTCGTGGGTGGATTTCCTTGACCGACTCAAAGAGACCTATAGGACACGAGAGACGATGGATGAATATCTCAAGTTGTCAAAGAAGAAACAAGATGAGATAAAAGATATCGGAGGTTTCGTCGGCGGCACGTTGAAAGATGGCAGGCGTTTGGATGGGAACGTCCTATCGCGTTCACTCATCACGTTGGATGTCGATTATGCTCCTGAGGATCTATGGGACGATATCGATATGCTTTATGGAAACGCGTGCTGTTTGTATAGTACACACAAACATAGAAAAGGGAATGCACGATATCGTCTCATCATCCCCTTAGCTAAAAATGTCGGACCGGAAGAGTATGAAGCCATTGCAAGAAAGATAGCAGAAGATTTTAATATCGATTACTTCGATGATACGACCTTTCAGGCTTCCAGATTGATGTATTGGCCATCCACACCTATTGATGGTGACTACGTATTCCATTACCTGGACGCTCCGATATTGGATCCAGAATCAATACTCGATCGTTATCCTGATTGGCATGATATCAGCTTTTGGCCTATGTCTTCCAGAGTTACTGAGATCAAGAAGAAGATGGCAAAGAAGCAGGGTGATCCATTAGAAAAAGATGGTCTCATTGGCGCGTTTTGCAGGACCTACGATATCCATTCAGCGATTGAAACGTTCCTACCAGATGTATATGTGAGATGTAAAGATAATAACCGATATACATATATTAAAGGATCCACTGCAGGAGGCCTCGTTACATACAACGATCGCTTCGCATACAGTAATCATGCAACGGATCCATGCAGCATGAAATTATGCAATGCATTCGATCTCGTAAGGATACATAAATTTGGAGAACTCGATATCGATGCTGATCCAAAGATACCTGTAAACAAATTGCCTTCTTGGGTGGCCATGATGGACTTCATCGGACAAGACAAGCCGACACTTCAAACACTTGGTGAAGAGAAACTGCAAACAGCTATGGAAGACTTCAAAGATGATTTTAATACGATGGATACTGATTGGCTGTCAAGATTAGCTACTGATAAACGAGGTAACTATGAAGCAACAACAGACAATATAGTGATCATCCTTCAAAATGACCCGAGACTTAAAGACGGCATAGGAGGTATCGATGTATTCTCACAGAAACCGGTCAAGAAAGGTTCGCTTCCATGGTGGCGATATGATCCACATAAACCATCATGGTCAGATGCAGATGATGCAGCATTAAGATATTTATTAGAAAAAGATTATGGCATCGTAGCCAAAGGAAAGACAGAGGATGCAATTATGTATATACATGAAAAGAACGCATTTCATCCTATAAGAGAATATCTAGAATCAGTAAGATGGGATGGCATAGAAAGATTAGATACATTATTTATCGATTATCTGGGAAGCAGCGATACACCTTATACTAGAGCAGTGACCAGGAAGGCATTTACGGCCGCTGTGGCAAGAATATTCATGCCAGGATGTAAATATGACTACATGCCTGTACTTGTCGGAAAACAAGGTATAGGAAAGTCTCATATCCTGTCTGTAATGGGCGGTGTATGGTTCTCTGATTCTATTACCACGATATCGGGCAAAGAAGGATACGAGGCTTTACATGGTTCATGGATCGTTGAGATGGCCGAGCTGACAGCGACAAGGAAGCAGGAAGTGGAATCTATAAAGCAGTTCATATCAAAGCGAGAGGACCGCTATAGGAAGGCGTACGCACGCAGGGTATCCGATAATCCACGACAGTGTGTTTTCTTTGGGACGACAAACGACGATGAGTTCCTGCGAGATTATACAGGCAATAGAAGATTCTGGCCAGTCGATACTGATGCAGATAAACGGAAGAAATCAATCTTCAAGGATCTCACCCCTGATGTACGTGATCAGCTATGGGCGGAAGCAGTAGCAAGATTCAAAGAAAAGGAACCTCTATTCTTGGAAAGCAAGTTGGAAAATGAAGCTAAAGAGATACAGGAAAGATATACCTATAGAAGTCCGAAAGAGGGTCTCATACTTGATTATGTCGAACGAAAAGTACCTATAGGATGGAACGATATGAGCTGCTATGAACGTATAGCATGGATGGAGGATGAAGATAATGTTGGTACAGAAGAACGTACCAGGATATGTGCTTTAGAATTGTGGTGTGAGCTATTTAATGGCGGTAAAGGTACGATGAGTAATGCAGATGCAAGAGAATTGAATGGCATCTTATCAAGACTAAAAGGGTGGATAAAACTACCTAATCCGGTACGTATAAATGACGAATACGGAAGACAAAGAGCGTATAAAAGATTGACAACAAAGTAAGGCTCTGACAACAAAGTCAAAAAAACGGTGGCAACAATGACAACAAATTCGGCAACATAAAAAATGATTGATTGTTGTCTATAAAAGACTTTTAAATAAAGGCTTTAGAAGTGATTGGCAACAGTGACAACAATTATTTATATACTTTAATATAAATATATATTTAGGTAGATATAGCACACCATACCCGCCTAATGTGACGTAACGCTACGCGCGCGAGGACTGTTCCACTGTTGTCACGATAGAAACAGGAAGGTGAAAAAACGATGGAAGACGCACAATCAACGATAAGTGAACTAATACAAAAAAGACCATGGATCAGTGTAGATCTGATCAGAGAGATCAGAAAAGAAACAGGAACGTCAAAAGCGGACATGCAGATAATCAAAAAATCTCTAGGATTGGTATCGGTCCCGGTTAAAGGTCAGCAATATTGGGTGGATCCAGATGGCTTGGAATAGTACGACGAGAAGTGACCCAGAACAGCAGGTCGAGAAATATCTGGTCAACAGGATAACGAACCTTGGGGGACTGCCTTGGAAATTTACATCACCGGGCACGGCAGGTGTTCCCGATCGCATCATCATCATGAATGGCCTGATCTGCTTCGTAGAACTGAAAAGACCAAAAGGTGGACGCGTTTCAGATATGCAGCTGTGGAGGATCGAGCAATTGAGAAAGCAAGGAATGAAGGCATATGTGATCAAGAACAAGGAGCAGGTCGACCATTTGGTGCAGCAGATGATGAAAGGTGTCCTGCCAGAATGAGATATACGCCGCATGAGTATCAGATCAAGGCATACGATTGGATCATCAACAAGAAGAAGTCGGGGCTGTTCCTGCCAATGGGGATGGGAAAGACGAGCATCACACTGACCGCCATAGAAGATCTCATGTATGACATGTTTCAGGTGAAGAAGGTGCTTATCATAGCACCGATTAGGGTCGCCCAAACTACATGGCCGGATGAAATTGAAAAGTGGGATCACACAAGACATCTGACCTATAGCCGTGTGCTGGGAAGCAAAGGACATCGCATGAAAGCCTTGGAAGAAAAGGCTGATATCTATCTGATCAATCGTGAAAATGTTCCTTGGTTGGTAGATGAGGTCGATCATGATTGGCCATTCGATATGGTCGTGATCGATGAGTTGTCCAGCTTTAAGAATCCCAAGGCAAAACGTTTCAAGGCACTGAGGAAAGTTATACCTTTGGTAGAGAGGTTCATCGGTCTGACCGGAACACCTGCACCGAAAGGACTCCCGGATCTATGGCCACAGCTCTATCTGATGGATCAAGGGAAACGATTGGGAAGAACACTGACATCGTTCAGAAGCAGATTCCTGATACCTGGTAGGAGAAATGGCAACGTCATCTATGAATGGTTGCTGCAGGAAGGTGCAAAACGACGAATCTATGATGCCATAGGAGATATCTGCATGAGCCTAAAAGCCGAAGATTGGCTACGGTTACCTAAATGTCGATATATCAATCATGAGGTCATCCTGGATGAGAAGACGATGGTAGCCTATCATCGTTTCAAGCGAGAAAAGATATTGCAGATCTGTGAGGATGGTGTCATCACCGCAGCTAACGCCGGAGTGGTCACTAACAAGCTCCTACAGTTCACTGCGGGCGCTGTGTACGACGAAAACCATGCAGTACAAGAGATACATCAAGTAAAGCTAAACGCCCTGGAGGACCTGCTAGAGGCCGCTAACGGTAATCCGATTATGGTGTTCTACTACTTCAAGCATGACCGTGATAGAATCATCGATTATTTCCCTAATGTAGAGATCCGGGCGATCGAAAGCCAGCAAGACGTGAAGGATTGGAACGATGGAAAGATCGAGATGCTGCTCGTTCATCCGGCTTCTGTGGGACATGGATTGAACCTTCAGCAAGGGGGCAATATTATCATCTGGTATACCTTGCCCAACTGGAACTTGGAACTGTATCTGCAAGCAAATGCAAGGCTTCATAGACAAGGGCAGCAGAACACCGTAATGATCTACCATCTGATTGCTAAAGGAACCGTCGATGAGGATATGATACGGTCCTTGGAGCAAAAGGATATATCGCAAAAAACTTTGATCGAAGCGTTGAAGAGGTAAGAGGAGAAAATGACAAATGACAAATGCTGAGAAGGATAACGATATTAAGATATTTGATAACGCGCTAGATAAAGCATGCAAAATACTTGCAGATATGGCACGGCAGTCTCCTTGTTGTATTAATGATTGCCCGTCAGAATCAGAGAAGGATTGTCATGTGAAGTGCGAAGATAAGGACGCTTGGAAAGCGTACTTGCTTGGTAATGATAAACAATAACCAAGCGATATGAAAGGTGTGAACTGATGCTTAAGGTAAAGAAAGTGTTAGATGTTGAATTGTTGGGAATCAAAGAGAAACATGTGCTTGGCTGTTTTACAGACTACCTGTATCACAAGCACGCATCTGATCTCATCCAGGAAGAATTGATGAGCATCGCAGAGGAGCTGTCTTGCGGATCTACATCGACTGGTATTATCAAGGTGTCAAAGGACTCTAAAGGTTGCCTATCGCCTTGGGAGAATGAGCTTATCGCAAGGGAAAGTGAACTGATCAAGGAACAGGATAAGCATGAGATGGCCATGGAGCTGGTGAATGGATGGGTGGATAACATCAAGAACGATGTCCATCGTGAGATAGTTGTGGAATACTTGATCAACAATCAGTGTGAGAATGCAGAGGCGGTCGCAGAGAAGTGTTTTACTACAAAAGGAAATGTATGCAAGATATCAAAGAGGATCGTGACGAACATTGCAAGAAAAATTTCTTAAAATGGAAACCCGTTTCCATGTCAAGCGTGATATAGTAGTAGCATGGATAGAGCAGGGAGGTAGCCCCCTTCACCTCCCTGTATCCTGTTGGTCTTTGTTTCTCTCCCCTTATGTAAGGCATCTAATTTATTTAGGTGCTTTTTATTTTACTCGAATTGTAGTATGATAATATTGAGAAGGGTGGTTGATAACATGGAAATCAGTTCTTTATTAGCGGGTGTTAAAAAAGCTTTTGAATTAGCACAACAGTCTGATAATTATGAGTTGGTGAAAGAAATGATGTCAATTCAATCTATGGCCAATTCATTACAAGATGAAAACCGCTCACTAAAGGAAGAAATAGATAAATTAAAATCTTTAAATAAAATAGCGGATGAAATTTATTTAAAGGGTGATGCCTATTATATGAAAAAAGATAATGGTGTCGAAGATGGACCGTATTGTACAAGATGTTGGGATAAAGATAAATTACTTATAAGATGCAGAGTTTGGGAAGAAGCCTATACAAATAAACTTGTTTGCGATTGTCCGGAATGTAATAGTCAAGGTTATCTAAAAAATAGTGATGAGCGCTAAACTAGCGCTTTTATTTTACCCAGAAAGGAGTGTGATAAGATGCCGAAGAAACCGGATGAGAGGATAGAATCAGCCAAGCAGATGTATCTTGATGGTATGAAGTTGATAGACATAGCAAAGCAGCTGGATCTACCGGAAGGGACCGTTCGGCGTTGGAAGTCTACTCACAAATGGGATAGCGAGCGTTCGGATAAATCTGATGCGAACGTTCGGAAAAAAAGAAAACGCGGAGGACAGCCTGGCAATCACAATGCCACTGGTCCTCCAGGTAACCGCCATGCAGAAAAGCATGGTTTTTTTACGAAGTGGCTGCCAGAGGAAACGAAGGCGATATTAGATGAAATACATGAGGATGACCCATTGGATTTACTGTGGGACAATATCCAACTTCAGTATGCAGCGATCATACGTGGACAGAGACTAATGTATGTCAAAGACCAGAAAGATAAAACGGTAGAAAAAATCGAAGAAAAGGACGGCAACGTCTGCGGAGAAAAATGGGAAGTTCAACAGGCATGGGACAAACATGCGACCTTCATGTCGGCACAGTCCAGGGCAATCGGAACCTTGTTGAGGCTCGTAAAGGAGTATGACGAGCTGCTGCACAAGAACTGGGATACTGCCAGTGAGATTCAGAAAGCACAGCTGGAGCAAATCAGAGCGAAGACGGATAAGCTTACCATAGCAAAAGGAGAGGAAGACCAGCTTTCAAAGGTAGATAAGATTCTGGAGGAGATGCAAAAAGATGCTGAGCAAAAAGCAGGCTGAATTCATTCGCGAAGGGAATCATCGCTGGAACTTCAAGATAGGTGCCACTGGTACCGGTAAGACTTATCTTGACTTTACTTATTTGATACCGCAACGGCTAAGGGAGCGTCACGGTAAAGAAGGTTTGAATGCTCTGATAGGTGTTACACAGCAAACAGTCGAACGTAACGTGCTGGAGCCGATGCGTGAATACTGGGGATCTGACTTGGTAGGAGATATCCGGAAAGGAACCAATAAGGTCCATCTATTTGGTGAGGATGCTTATGTATTAGGAGCTGAGAAGATAAGCTCAGTCGCTAGACTGCGTGGATCCACATTGAAATATTGCTATGGCGATGAAACAGTTGACTGGAACAAAGAAGTCTTTCAGTTACTGAAATCACGGTTGAGAACTGGATACAGTCTGTTTGATGGCACTGGAAACCCACAGCATCCTAAGCACTGGCTAAAACTGTTCATCGACAGTGATGCAGATGTGTACTGTCAGCAGTATAAGCTGGATGACAATCCTTTCTTGCCTGGAGATGTCAGGGAAGAACTGAAAAAGGAGTATTTCGGTACTGTAGAGTTTAACCGGTATATCCTTGGAGAGTGGTGTAACGCTGAAGGACTGATATTCAAACCATACGCAGATAACCCAAAACTTTGGGAAGTAGAGATACTTCCTTTTTTTCAGATGGTAAATATCGGTCTGGATATCGGTGGTACGAAATCGCATTCTACGCTTGCGGCTACTGGGATAACACCGGGATACAGCTCTATCTGTACGTTCTTAGAAAAGAAGATCATTCATGCAAAAGGTACGATCGATACGGTAAGTATTTGCCGTGCATGTGTGGAAATGATACAGCTCTGCATCCTAGAGGGATATTATCCTGCCTATATCTTCGTTGATAATGCGGAACAGGTGATTCTGAACAGTATCCGAGGATATATACAGCGGGCTGGTTATACGACGGTTGTATGTGATTGCAAAAAGGTAGAAGGGAAAGACAGAATTCTTGTCTACAACCTGCTATTCGGTCAGAAGCGTATGTTATTCCGGAATGTCCCAACAGTCTCAGAAGCATTGGCTACGGTCCTTTACGATGAAAAAAAGGACGAGGATGCTATCCTGGATGATTTTACTACCGATGTTGACAGCTTCGATGCACATTTTTACAGTTGGAGCTTTTTTATGGATTACATTACCGCATTCAGATAGGAGGGATGCTATGAAGAACGTTTATGAGGTTCTAAAGGATCTAGGACATGAAATTCCGGAAGAATTACAACAGTATTATGGAAACATCGAATACTGGAAACAGTGGTGGCAGGGATATGTGCCAAAATTCCATCAGTATAAGGTGACCAACATTGAAAAAGAGTTAATGACAATGAAACGTAAATCCTTGAAGATGGCGAAAAAGGTATGCGAGGACTGGGCAAATCTCCTTTTAAATGATAAGACCACGGTGATCATTGACGAAACGGTAGATGTTGGCACAGATGGAAAAGATGACAGCAAAGATAACAAAATAAACGAATCTCAGAAATTTGTCACTGGTGATGAAATTGAACAAGTTGGGGGCGTTTTTGGATTGTCTAAGTTCTGGAAGAACGGCAACAAGACCGTAGAAAAAGAGTATGCTCTAGGAACAGCTGCGTTCATCCTAGTACCCCACAAAGCAAAAGTGTTGAAGGGAAAGCTGACAGCGGAAAGTGTAAAAATCAAGTGTATCAAAGAAGCCTGCTGTATCATTCCATTATCATGGGATGGTGATGATATTACTGAATGCGCATTCGCCAGCAGTAAACAAATATCAGGAAAGTCTTATATGTATCTGCAGATCATGCTGCAGTTGGAAGATGGCCATTACAAGGTTGAAAATCATTATTATCTGAAAAGCGGCGATTCATATTCGCCGGTCAACACTAATCCGAAAGGAGAAGCGCTATGGTACATCCTTCCAGCGAAGCCTTTCTTCATATTGACGCCAAACATCGAAAACAATATCCTTGAAACGATACCCATGGGGATATCGATATTTGCAAATGCGATAGACCAGCTTCAGGTATGTGATATCGCCTATGACAACATGTATACAGATTTTATTTTAGGTCGCAAGAAGGTATTCATGAGTCAGGATGTCATCAGTACAGAGGATATAACTGTAATGGGAAATGACGGTAAACCGAAGCTTGATAGCAATGGAAAGCCTGTTATTATCAAGAAGCCAATGGCTGGAGAAGCAATTGAACAGAGCATGTTTGTCAATGTCGGACAACAGATGCCAACAACAGATAGATTCTTCCAGGAATACAATCCATCACTGCGTGTGGAAGAGAATAAGAACGGTATCCAATTTGCACTGAATCTGCTCTCTTCAAAGGTAGGTTTTGGTCAGAATAAATATCAATTCAGTATACAAACGATGGCAACAGCAACCGAGGTCAAGGCAAGCAGTAAAGATCTGACAGAAAGTGTTTGGAAGCAGCGTGTGGTGATACAGGATATCTTGACAGAAATGACGCGTTCGATTCTTACTATTGGAAGGGATCTATGCGGGAAGCCAGTGAATCCGGATGCTAAGATCACTGTGAAATTTGACAATACGATGTTCAATGATGAAGAGGCAGAAAAGCTTATGGACATGCAGTTGGTGAGTGCTGGTATCATGTTGGAATGGGAATGGCGTGTAAAATGGCTGGGTGAAACTGAAGAACAGGCAAAAGAGATACTGAAATCGGCGAATAAAGAAAAAGGTATTACCTATGAGGATGACTGATGCTGGATCCGTATTATCTTGCACATTGTTCTGATGAGATAGAATACTTATTCACTGAGCTTGAAACAAGTATACTGGAAGACATTGCTAGACGAATATACGAAAATAAATATGAAATGACAAGTACCGCACGGTATCAGCTAAATCGTGCAAAAGCACTAGGAATGCATGATTCTGAAATTAAGAAGCAAATCACTGAGATATTGAAAATCAGTGAACAGCGAGTTTCAGAAATCATATCCAACGCTGCATATGAGGCGGTAGAGTCAGATAACCTGATTTTCAAAGAGGCATACGATAGAAAGCTTATCAATACATTCAGATATGACAAAGCAAGTCTAAGTAAGCTTATCCTTAAGGGTGTCAATGCTACAAATGGAGAAATTCGCAATATATGTAAGACCACAGCAAAGACGGCGAGAAAGCTGCTAATCTCATCACTCGATCAGACATATCTTGGAATACAGAGTGGAGCTTTCAGTCAACAGGAAGCTGTTGGTTTTGCTGTTGATAGGGTTGCTAAGACCGGATTGCAGTGGATCGATTATCAAAGTGGCACACATAGACGGCCTGACAGCGTGATACGTAATGTAATACGTTCAGGTGTCAATCAGACCGCTTGTAAGTGTCAGGAAAAAAACTTCGACGATATGGGAGGAAATCTTGTAATCACTACATCACATATGGGAGCACGGCCAAGCCATGCGGAGTGGCAAGGAAAAGTCTTCTGGTGGAAAAAGAAATACAAGAACTATCAGAATTTTGAACAGGCTACCGGATATGGTACCGGAGCAGGTCTTGGAGGATGGAACTGCCGACATAGCTTCTTTCCATACTTTGAAGGATTATCTAATATGCCATTTGAGCATTACAGCAATACTGAGAATGATGCCCGATATGAGCTTGATCAGGAACAGCGTTATAATGAGCGTAAGATTCGTGAATGGAAGCGCAGGCAGGCTGTAAATAAGGCTGGTGGTGTGGACAATACCAGAGAAGCAAGGAAAGTCAGGGAATGGCAGAAACGTCAGGCAGACTTCCTGAAAGCACATCCTGATATGAAGCGTAATTACGCTAATGAAAAGATTGAGAAGCGCACTATCACGATTAAAGAAACGACGGTAAGGAAAAACAATATGCTTCTGAAAGGATATGAAAAAGCGGTGAATAAAGGCGATATTTCTTCTTTCGTAACCTTCGATACATATAGAACAACAGCTGAAAATATCGAGAAAGAACTTATCGGATTAAAGGCAAAAGGTGGTATAATAGTATCAGGATATAAAATGCATTTCATCGATCGCATCATAGGTCAATATGAAAGTAGCAATGAGCCTGTAAAAGGTATGAGAAAAGGTGTTAGCATTCAGAGTGTCAAGAATGCGCTTAAGCAAGGAACGATGAAGACTAAGACAGACAAGAAAACAGGAAAGAAGAGTATAAACTATATCACTGATGAATGCATCGTATCCGTGAATCCGGTGACAAAAATATTGATTCAGACAACACCGAAAAAGTAGAGAGGAGATTCTTATGGTTTTAAATGATAAAGAAATTGATTTCATTAAGAAAAATATCACAGATGCTGAATCTCTGTTAAAATCTGCTGATCCGAATGATTTGATAGAGGCATTACACGATTTCACTGTTTTCACAATGGATGAGAATGATGATATCACAGATATTGGACGTCAAGCAGAACGTATTATCGATAAAATAGTATACAGTGATTAAGCACTCGTGATGGGTGCTTTTTCTAATACCTGAAAGAGGGTGAGATAATGTGTAAACATGCATATATCAAGAAACAGCGAATCTATTATGATAAAGGATGCAGGGTCATACGGGAATATGATACCTGCATTTTTTGTGGCCGTAAGACGGTAGAAAGGACCTCTTATATGAATGATCCACCAGGATGTAAACTGCCTTATTTTAGATCATATTTACAATAGCCCCAGCGCAAGGCGTAAAAAGGCGAGCGAGTCAGTGAGAGCAACTCACGTTAATAAAGCGTAGACGGAAAGGATATTTATGAAACGAGAAGATTTACAGAAAATTGAAGGAATCACTAAGGAACAGATCGACAGTATCATGAATCTGCATCAGATAGACGTCACTGATTGGAATAAAAAGATTCAGGATAAAGATATAGAAATCAAAACCAAGGATACAAAGATTACAGAGTTATCCGACACTGTCAAAAAATTCGATGGTGTGGATGTAGCAAAACTGCAGCAGGACGTAAAAGACTGGGAGAAGAAATACCAGCATGATCTTACATCCGCTAAAAAGGAAGCTGCTATCAAACTAGCGATTGCGGAGGCGAAGCCAAAGAGTGAAAAAGCATTGATGGCCTTTCTGGATACTGACATCGTTAAACTGAATGATGATGGTACAGTTACCGGTTTGAAAGAGCAACTGGATAACATCAAAAAAGACAACGGTTTTCTCTTTGAGGAAGATGATCCACAGAACGTGAACCTTGGAGGAAATCATAACAATAAACCAGAAACAAAAGAATCGACTTGGGAATCAGCCCTAGAAGATCACTATGGCAAAGAATAGGAGTGATGAATAATGCCATTAACATTAGCACAAGCAAAAGTCGGTATGGCCGACAAAGTAGACCAGATGGTCGTAGATGAGTTCCGCAGGGAATCATTTTTATTAGACAGATTGATTTTTGACAACTCAGTATCACCGGGGACAGGCGGTAGCACTATGACGTACTCTTATATGCAGTTACTTACCCCATCTACGGCACAGGGTCGTAAACTTAATGAGGAATACAAACCAGGAGAGGCGCTGAAAACAAAAAAATCCGCAGATATTAAAATCTTCGGTGGTAGTTTTCAGGTAGACCGTGTACTAGAGGACACCGCTGCAAAATCCGAGATTGCATTTCAGCTACAGCAGAAAACAAAGGCTGCTGCAAATAAATTTCATTATGATTTTATAAATGCAGATGCCACAACGCATGAAACAGATTTTGACGGCTTAGATAAGCTTGTTACAGGTTCATCTACCGAGGCAATTCCGGCAACAAGTATTGATTTATCAACTACAGCAAAGATTGCTGAAAACGCTAAAGATTTTGCATTTGCATTCGACAACTGGTTATCCACATTGGATGGTAAACCGGATATGTTGTTAATGAATCGACGTATGAAAACGATCATGGGTGCTGTTGCACGAGAGTTAAAATACTATACACAATCCGAAGATGCGTTTGGTCGTCAGGTTGATAATTATGACGGTATCCCTATGGTTGATATCGGAGAATACTACAACGGGACTAATACGGTGCCTTGTGTAGCAATTGATGAAACCACTAAGGAAACATCTATCTATGCGATTCAGATCAGCTTAGAGGGGGTTCATGGTATTTCTCCGAAAGGCGATAATATCATCAAGACCTATCTGCCGGATATGAAAGCACCTGGGGCTGTAAAAACAGGTGAAATTGAAATGCTTGCTGGTATTGTTTTGAAAAACACTAAGAAAGCTGGCGCATTTAGAAAGGTCAAGGTGATGTAAGATGGCGAAAGTTAGAGTCCCCAATAGTAAATTCACAGGAATATCGCACGGATTGAAATTTGCCGACGGTGTATCCGAGAATATAAAGGACCAGGAACTGGTAGGTAGATTAATTCGTAAGGGCTACGAGCTTGTAGAAAGTCAGAAAGAACAGCAAAAAGAGCAAAAAGAGCAAAAAGATCAAAAAGATCAAAAAGATCAAAAAGATCAAAAAGAGTAGCAACTAACAAAGGAGGTGACAGGGAGTACAAACTCCCTTTTATTTATGGTTACATATGATTACTACAGCAATACGTACCAAGGGTCATTAGATGTAGCAGAATTCATGGAACTGGAACCAGGAGTTTGTAGGCTAATTGAATCATACATCATCAGCAATATCCCGTACTGGAAAGTACAGTCACTCAATCAGTATGATATGGATTTGAACGATATCATATGCATACAGACTGATTTCATTGCTGAGAACGGCGGGAAAGCTGCTCTGAACGGTAATTCTGATTTTAATATAACAACAGTATCAACGAAAGGATTCAATTATCAGATGAAAGGGAAACAGGTGCCTATGTTCAACAATGTTCCGTTATCGCCGGTGATGGTCACAGAATTGCGTAATGCTCTGCGGCAGGCAGGCCTGTTGTCGATGTCCCTATGATCCGTTCACCTAGATTTATCCGGCCGCACAGGATACTTATCAGAAATAAGGTGGCAGAGCTGGATGGCGTGGCAAAGTATCAGACCACAACTGTGAATCATGTTTGCGTAGATGCGTCATACGGAATGAAGCAATTACAGAAGGGTATCCAGCCTACTGGGGACTTACTGGTCATAGTCGATATGAATGACTTAGTGGCTTTTGAAGGTGCAAAAAAACGTATTTATAAAGAGCCTCGGGAATTTGAAAAACTGGAGAATACAGAAAGTCATTTCACTTTGCGTCCGGATGTGGACCTTATCGTATATAAAGGCCATGAGTATACCGTAAATAGTATCGTGGAGGTCAACCCAGTAAACAATGAGCCTGATTTTCTGGAGATCATCGCAAATGCGTAGGTTTGAATTCAATGAAGCTAAAGTAAAAGCAAGACTGAACCGCCAAACAAAAAGAGCCAAACGTCTTCTAAAAAGCGAAATCATCAAGGATACAGAGAAATTCGTACCGATGCAAGAAGGATATCTTAAAAATTCCATCATGCATAGTCTCCAGAGCGATGATGATTTTATCATCTACAACACACCATACTCAAGGTTTTTGTACTATGGGTATATGATGATCGGGAAGATAACACATCGTCCCTGGGCAAGGCGTGGAGAAACGAAAATCAAAACAGATAAAAAACTGGATTTTGGAAAGGTCCATCCGATGGCCTGTTCCCACTGGTTTGAGCGTTCAAAGGCTCTGTACAAAGATAACTGGTTGAAAATAGCAAAGAAGGTGTATAGGAATGGACGATAGAAATAACGTAACCTCGCAGGAGAATTCGCAGGTCATAGAAAGTATGTATGAATATCTGCAGGAACTTAATATTGGTGTACCGATATCAATTGAGTACCTCGCGGACAAAACTCCGGCAATGGCAGTAAAGCAGGTATCCACTGCTTACAAGACAAAGACGAATATTATTGGAGGCTATGAAGCAGAATTGCCATTTGCCATCTATCACAGAGCAAAGGTCAATGATCTCAACAGTATATTGGCGATCACGAAGCCATTGAACATCATGGCAGATATCTTCGATATGGAAACAGAAAATCATTTTCCGAATCTCACCTTGCCCGGCTATGTGCCGGTGAAGATAGAAATGGTATCAACCCCTGCAGATGATACAGGGAAACAAAACAATATAGCTACTTTTATGGCTATGTATAAACTGACATATAAAAAGAAAGTGAGGTAATAAAATGTCAATTGCAGCACGTTGTGAATTACTATCATATTTAAACATTGGAGATACAGAAACACCTAAATGGGCATTAATTGGTGAAGGTTTTTCAGATCTTACCGAGAATCTGAATCCAAAAACCAAAGATAGCCACTACATCCATCAAAAATCAGGAACTAATAGCATTACAGCATATTCACCAACTTTTGATTTCACGGCTGATCTAGACAAAGAAGATGCAGTAACTACCTTTATATCAAATATTGGACGTGAACGTAAAGTAGGGGCTGACTGTGAAACAGAAATCGTCAATTGCTATATGTGGTTAAAAGGAAGTGCTGAAGGAACTTGTGTTGCTTATAAACAAAAAGTAGCAATCAAGGTCGATAATAGCGGCTCTGGAGCCGGTGGCGACTCGATGACTTTAACAGGTTCGTTGCTTTATAAAGGTGATCCTGTTAAAGGTGCTTTCGATACAAAGAATTTAAAATTCACGGAAGCATCAGATTCATCGAATCCAATGCCAACAAGCTCTAAATAAGGAGGAAACAATATGAAGGACTTTACATTTGAAGATAAAAAAATAAAAAAAAGACAGATCAGCATCCGAGGTAAGAAATACTATATCAGATATGATGTCAAGACCATGAAAGCAATCGAAAGATACACTTTATCTATGACACCCGTTATCAAAAAAATGGAGTTAAAGAATGTTAAAGACACGATTGGCGTAAATATTGATGTCTCAAGAATAACAAAACGATTTTTAGATGATACCTTAGGAAAACATGCATATGATAACATCTTCTTTGACCGCCCTATGGACATCGAAGATCATTGTAAAGTAGTTCAATTTATTTTTGAGGAAATCGCTAAAAATGAACATACTGCTTGATCGTACACCTAAAAGTGTCTTATTGGCAGGTCATGAAGTAAAGATATCATCAGATTTTCGTGTTGGTATAAGATTTGAATTACTAATGGAATCTGATAAATCTGATATAGAAAAGGTTAATAAGGCACTAGAACTTTATTATGGTTATGTTCCAGATGCAGTATCAGAAGCTATAGATCAGATGCTTTGGTTCTTCAGATGCGGAGAAACTTCTAATGAAACTAAAAAAGGAAAGCAGTCGATGAAACGTTTGTATTCTTATGAATACGATCAATATCTCATCTACACTGCTTTTCTTTATTATTATGGAATTGATCTCAGCAATATTAAATATTTGCATTGGTGGAAATTTAAAAAAATGTTCGTTGAATTGCCAGAAGAATCCCAAATGAAAAAGGCAATGCTCTTTAGGACGATTAGAATATCCAGTGATATGTCAATTGAACAGCGTAAATATTATGCGGAAATGAAGCGTATCTATGCATTGCCAGAAGTGATAAACGTTACGCACAAGGCTAATGCGTTCGCGAATATATTGGCCAATGGTATGAAACTACCCGAAAGAGAGGTGGAATCGTGAACAGTGATGGCAGTATCGTAATTGATACAAAAATAGATCAGTCAGGACTTAATAAGGGGATAACAGCCATGAAAAATACGGTCGCAGCAGGTTCTGCGGCCGTTGTTGCTTTAGTAGCGGCTATGAGTACAGCTGTTATTTCATTAGGATCAGAATTTGAGCAAGCAAATGCAAAAGCTAGCACATTATTTGGCGATGCACAAGTTGATATGGCGCAATATCAAGGAAAGATGCTGGAGCTGTCAAATAAGACCGGATTGGCTGCGTCTGAACTTGGTAATACGATGTATGATGCCTTATCTGCCGGTATTCCAGCCAGTGATGATATGTCAGAATCTTTAGGATTTCTCGAAAAAAATTCCAAGTTAGCAAAAGCTGGATTTACTGATATCAACACCGCTACAACTGCAACGGCCAAGGTATTAAATGCCTATAAGATGGATGTTTCGGAAACCGATAGAATACATAAAGTATTGATGCAGACACAGAATAAAGGTATTACTACCGTTAATGAGTTAGGGTCTGTATTGAGTCAGGTAACCCCTACGGCATCAGCTATGGGTGTATCTTTTGAACAAGTGGGTGCAGCGTTAGCTGGTATGACCGCACAAGGTACTCCGACCGCACAGGCAACCACACAACTTAATCAATTGATTGCAGAATTAGGAAAGAACGGAACCCAAGCCAACAAGGCCATGATGAAAATGTACGAAGAGATGGGATATGGCAAAAAATCCTTCAAAGAGCTGATGAATGAAGGTGTCACGCTCGTTGATATTATCGTGGACATGGAAGGCTATGCAGCTGATAATAAAAAATCTTTAATCGATATGTTTGGATCGTTAGAAGCAGGTAAGGCAGCCCTTTCTATGGCAGGGGATAATGCTCAGACATTTGTTAATAATCTCGAAGCAATGGAAACACAAACCGATGTTGTAGGCGAGGCTTATGATAAGGTAACGGACACATTTAAAGAAAAATCTAAAATGGTTATCAACAGCTTAGAAAATGTCGGCATACAGGCATATAGCAAGTTTGAAGAGCCCTTAAAAGGGGCGATGGATTCCGCACAAGAAAGCATAAACGAGCTATCAAGAGATATGGAAAACGGCAAGCTAGGAGAAAGTGTTGATAAGATAGCAGAAGGTTTTGGAGTATTGATAACTAAAACGATTGAATTGGCCGCAGATGCTTTACCGCCACTTATTAATGGATTTGCATTCGTTGTTGATAGTGGAACAGAGCTTGCTACAGTTTTAGCGACGGTTGGCGGCGGAATGGCTGCTTTAAAAGCATATAATATTGCCAAGGCGACGGTAATGCCGTTAAAACAATCGTTTGATGAAGCTGTATTGTCTTTAAAACTATTTCAAGGTGCTAACGCCGGAACTACATTATCACAAGCTGCACTGAACCATACATTGACTATGGGAGAAGTCGCAGTCGGTGTATTGACTGGAAAAATCAATCTTTCTACAGCAGCCCATGCTGCGTGGAATGCTGTTAAGGCTGCTGATCCTACGTTGATGATAGTGGCCGCGGTCGGGGCATTAACAGCAGGAATTGTCGCACTTACATTAACGATGGGCGATGCAGATGAAGAAACGAAACAGCTGCAAGCTACACTTGATGAAACCAATGACAAATGGAAAGATTTGAAAGAGACGCAAGAAGAAAATCTGAAGAATGATCTAAGTCAGATAGAAAACACACAGAAATTGCGCAACGAATTAAGTTACCTTGTTGATGAAAACGGAAAAGTTAAAAAAGGTTATGAAGCAAGAGCTAATTTTATTTTAGGCGAGCTTAATGAAGCGTTAGGAACTGAATATACCATGACAGATGGCATCATAGGTAAATACAATGAACTTAATGGAAATATAGATGAATTAATACAGAAAAAACGTGTTAAAGCAATATTGGATGCACAAGAACCACTATACCAGGAAGCTATCAATAAACAGATGCAAGAAGCAAATCAAATCGCAGAACTAAATAACAGTATATTGGATAAGCAAGCCGAAAAGCAAAAAATTGAAAACGAATTGGTCAAAGAATACGGTACTAATTGGCAAAAAGGCGCATCCGAAGCTAAGGACGCAAGAGCAACCACTTACTGGATCATGGAAGATGATATAAATAAAAAACAAAAGCTACTTAACGGATATGAAAAAAGCTATAACGAGCACACAAACACTATTGTAAATTATGAGAACAATATGACTTTAGCAAGCAGTAAAAATGCAAAAGATTGGGCTAAGATACAGACAGAAATCAAAGAATCTGCTGGTGAAACATATCAAGAAAAAAAGAAATTACTCGAGAAAGAAGAAGCCGGTGCAAAGTATCATTACGAATCTTTATTAAAAAAGCAAAAAAATGGAGATAAAAAAGTAACAGAAGCACAGATAAAGGCAGCAAAAGAGCGAGTTGAAGAAAAAGAAAAAGAAATAAAGGAACTAACTGAAGTGGTCGATACAAGAAGTCCTGAATACAGCTCAGCTATAAAAAACATGTCATTGAAAGCTATGGAAATGTTTAGTGATGATACAGAAGAATATTTTGGAGTAAGTCAAGAAAAATACAATAATGTAGTGAAGGGGTTAAGATCAAAAGACCCTGATATTCGCAAAAAAGCTGAAAAAACAGCAGAAGAGATGTTGTTAAAACTAAAATCTAAGGATGATCAATATTCTAAAGTTGGTGCGAATGTCATTAATGGTGTGATAAATGGAATAGATGATACATCAAGTTCGCTTTTTTCCAAAATGTCTTCATTAGGTACTTCTATGTTGGACGCTTTTAAAATAGCTTTACATATCAAATCCCCATCAAAAAAATTTGCTAAAGAGGCAAGGTTCATACCAAGTGGTGTAGCTCTTGGAGTTAAACAAAATGCAAAAGTTGCGGAGAAATCCGTTGAAGAGCTTTCAAACAAGATGTTAAAGTCGTTTTCATCTTTTGATATTTCTGAAATGGTACAAAAAATGAAAGCTTCAGTAAACGCTGAACAATTGAGAATGTCTTCAAGTATTTCATCCAGTGTTCAATACGAAATAAAGCAAGCATCTAATGAACCTTCAATGGATCATCAGCAATCTGTTATCGATTACGATAAACTAAGAGATATATTTGTTGAGGCTGTATCGGGAATCAGCGTGAAATATGATAACAGAACGTTTGGAAGAATCGTAAAAGAGGTGATCTGATGAAAGTACAATACATTAATCACAAGGGCAAAGTCATAGATTTTATATCCGGTCCTTATCAGATTACTAATTTTGATGATATTTTTACTGTTGAGCATCAGTACGACAAGACGTTGCGGACCTTTGGTAATAAAGATCCTATTAGTAAAAAACTTAACGTTGAGATAGATTCTTTTGGCTGGAAAGAGGCAATGAATGATCTAAGTGATATCTCATCAGATGATATCATATCGAATTCAAACGGAAGGATGTATATCGACGATTATTATTTAGAATGCGTTATCAACGGTATCGAGCAGACAGGATGCAATTATATGCTTGGATATGCTGTATGTGTGTTGACATTGACATGCCAGGATCCAGCTTGGAAAAAAGAATCGAATTACACTTTTTATTCGACGAACGTCCCGTCGATAAATGGTAATATCAAAAGATATCCTTATCGTTATCCGTATCATTATCGCGCAACTGTTGGATCGAAAAGCCTATATAATCAGCTTGATGTTCCAGCACATTTTAAACTAACTATTTATGGTCCTGTGATAAATCCATCGCTTATGATAGGCGAAAATTTATATCAGGTTTTTATCGATCTTGAAAAAAATGATAAGCTAGTAATTGATTACAGTAGCGATATAAAAAAGACTATTACTAAAATTACAGGCAGCGGTATGAAAATTAATGCATTCGATAATCGCAACAAAGAGGCGAGAATCTTCACCAAGATAGAAGCCGGAAAGCAACTTGTAAGCTGGTCCGGACTTTTTAGTTTTGATATCACCTTATACGAAGAAAGGAGCCTGCCAAGATGGACCTAATATACACAGAGCCTTATGATCCTATCATGTCAATAAAAGAACTCGGTTACATACGTAATTGTAGTATTGATGTTGATCTAGGGACAGTTGCGAGCGGAGCAGACAATGAATTTGAAATAAAGCTCGGACTATATGAAAACAACATTAAAAAAGGTGCACTGATTTATGATGAATCAGGGTCCGAAATAGGTGGTATCGTCTATGGGGTGAAGGTAGATACATCTAATCAGACCTTAACGCTTAAATGCAAAACGTGGCGAGGAATGCTAAAGGATCATATTGTTAAACCGCCTAAAAACGAAGATTATTTTGTCTTTGATGGTGATGCCAACGAAGTGTTGGAGATGATGATAAATAATAGTTATGATGACTTTATTAAAGCAGCAAAAAGCGCATCAAATATCCATATCACAGGGCGAATTAGATATAAGGATATTCTAACCACTTTGGATGATGTGTTATCAGATGCGGGAGGGAGGATAAAAATTACATTCGATGGTGAGAGAGCTATTTGCGAAGTGGTTCCTGCGATAGATGTTTCGGATAAGATCTGTCTTGACAATGATTATGGAATACCAATCAATGCAGAAGATAGTTATGGATACAATCATATCATTGCGCTAGGCAAAGGAGAATTAAAAGAACGTCAATTGTGTGAACTTTGGGTGAAAGAAGATGGCTCTATTACAGATAATGCGAATGATAATATACCTTGTGGACTAAAACTCAGAACATATATCTATGATTATTCATCAGTCGAGTCATTGGAAGAGCTAAGAAAAGCAGCTAACAAAAAACTTCGTGAAATAGGTGCGATCAAAAACCTTGAGATATCTCAAATTGAATTGAATTTAGAAATTGGTGATATCGTCGGAGCTGCAGAAAGGGTAACGGGAATTAATATGAAAAAGCAGGTAACGAGAAAGATCATTAAAGGAGATATCAAAAATGGTGTCTCATTTTTGACGACTGAATTAAAGGTAGGTGATTAGATGAGCTTAAGGCAAATAACCGTTGATAGGGTAAATGACCCGGTCGATATCTATGCAAACGATGATAGCCGTATTTACGCATCATTGTTAGGTGCTGAGGGAATACACCATATTGGCTCTTGCATGGCTGCCGAGGCGGTAGGCAGTAATCAATTACGTATTAATGATGGTGTTGCGAGTGTACAAGGACATATCGCAATCATAGATCCGGGTGATAGCGAAATCGTCACTATGGATGCAGGTGTGTCCGGATATAAGCGTAATGATCTTATCGTATTAGATTTTTTACGTGATGGGAATGATGAAACCATTACATTAAAAGCAGTGAAAGGTCCGCAAGGATCAGTAGGAAAAGATCCTACGATTGTACAGCAGGACCTTACAAAAGGAGGTACGCATCGACAAGTCGCCTTATGGCGTGTCTATTTTGATGGCTCTTTGATAAGTAAGGTTGAAAGGTATGACAATATCATATCTAATATAGCCGATTGCGTAAGGACAAATGGATATTCGGAAGATTTATCAACAGGCACAGACTTGTCAGTTTTCATGAATACAGCCAAGGATTTTGTTTGCTATCGTAAGCAAGCTAACACTAGTATAACTAATGGGATACCAGATAGCGATGCCTCAATATGTTTTTACATTAAAGTGCGAGCCGTTGTATTAGCAATCCGTAATAGTGATAAGAGTACATGGTTTGCAGGATATGCAGATGGAAGTTTGGGTGTTTTTAAGACATATGTTTCTCCGGAACAAATTACATCATCCGCTACAGTTACAGAGCAAGGCAAATATATTGCGGATGCCTATGCAATCAAGGTACTTACAGATGGACTAAAAAAATATAGCGAAGATATGGTGACAAAAAAGTTTTCTGGTAGCAAAGACTTTGCGGCATTAACAAATATTGAACAATGGGCGCGTACCACCGAACATTACACTTTTTATCGCAAGCCCAACAATATTAAGGTAACAAACGGCATACCCAATAGTGATGATGCTACTTGCTTTTATGTACGGATGGGGTCGTATGTGCTATGCAATAGAGCCAGCGATAACTCGTTTTGGTTCGCCGGTTTTTTCAACGATGCATTAACGGGATGGGTTGAATTAACATCAGGAACGGTTAAAAAAGAATTGTTAGAATCTTGTGTCAAATATGAAAGCAATCAGGGACAGGAACTTACTGCCGGAACAAACTTGTCTACATATTTGCAGACAGCCAAGAACTATACTGTCTACCATAAGGCTAAAGAAATAAATATTAATGGTGACTTACCAAATAGTACAGGAAACAATTGCTACTTTATTAAATTTGGTATCTTTGTGCTTGGATATAGCACAAACGGACATACCTATGTCGCACAAGCATTAAATAACACATTGACGCCGTGGGCTGAATTACCGGATGGCAATAATGAGATGTCACAGATTGCACTTGATAAGAGCGGAGACGGACAGCTATATATGCTTAAGGTATTACGCAATGGGTCACAGGTGATGGTCGTAATGACGGAGCCAGATGGTGGTATAAGATTTGCGATGTTTAACGGTACGCAATATGTATCATCTCCATTGATACTACACAGAGATGGAACGGTAGAAATCGGAGGGACACTAAAGCCAAACAAACTAGAAACAAATAATGGCGATATCAAAAATGCCAATGTTGACGTTTTAACTACTAGATCTGCTTTATTTAAAGGTACCGGTGACGGTCAAGTAGCTTTACAAAACTTGTATCGCAATGACAAGATCCAAATGATTGTATTTAGCGAAGCAGATGGTAGTATACGTTTCGCTATGTATGATGGCACAAATTACGTATCCACGCCCATTAGGATGTATCGTGATGGACATGTCGATATCGGCAACATCAATACAGATAAAGGATCCATTGATGCATTGACAGTCAAGACGATTAACGGCAACAATCCTAACACTTACTTTGCTAAGGCTAGTCAAATTGATAGTTTCAGCAAAGTTAAATACACAAAAATTACTACAAATCCTGCTAATAAAAACTACATCGGATTAAGCAGGGCAGCAAATACCTTTTTTGTGCCTTTGTTTGTTAGTGGTGCTAACGATACCATAGAAAAAGTACAAACAACCGACACCGTTGTGAGGGTGTTTTTAGGAGCTACTGTTAATGCCAACGTGACACTGCATTATCTCATAGTATACTTATAGGAGGATAAAATGAAATATTACATTTTAAAGCATAAAAGTGATCTGATTGATGGCGAATTTCTGAACGGTATAGTTGACGAGAAGCCAATCTTAACCATAAACGGTAAAGAAGTGCTTGATCCTAATTACATAGAAGTTGAGATGGAAGAAAATGACGATCGCTACATCAATCAGATCCTATATAAAGCAAAAGATGGCAAGGTCATGAAGATGACAGAGGAGGAACTTTCGGCTGTTTATCCAAACTTGTACAGTGAACCACAGCCATTAGAGCTTGAATTGTTAGGGCAAATGGCGACTGACGCAGAGTTGGAACGTATGGAACTTGGACAACGTATGACAGACATTGAGCAAATGGTGTTGGAAGGAGGTGTGTATAATGTTTGATCGCATTAAAGCTAACTATTTGCGTAATTGGGTAACGGATGCGCAATTGGATCGTTATGTTACCTTAGGAGCAATCACTGAAAAACAAGCTGCTGAAATTCGCAAAGCGCGTAACAATAAAGATTAAATGTATTAGATGGGAAAAATCTCGTTTCTAAGGGTGTACGTCAACACTCTTTTTAATTTACCCGCTAAGCGGATGAGGAGAATGTATATGAAATTTGAAGATCTTACACAGTATTTTGTATTGGTAGTAATGGTGGCATGCCTAGTTATAGGTTATATCTTAAAAACAAGCTTTGACAAGGTACCGAATAAGTACATACCTACCATCTTAGCAGTAGTAGGTGCTGTGTTAAATGCAGCAGTATCGGGTGTGTCCATTGAGTCCGTCGTCTATGGGGCTCTCATGGGGTTGGCATCTACTGGCATGCATCAAGCTTTTACACGATTCATTGAAAATAAAAACAAGGAGTAATTAATAATGGATAAGCTACAAACGCTACTGGCCGTATGCGGAGGCATATCCGTTATAGGCGGTGCAGCCATCATGGTGTACCGCTTTATCACACCGGCTCTAAGACTAAACAAACGTATCGAAATACTAGAACGACATCAGACAGCTGATTATGAAAGACTAGCCACTATTGAGGATATGCAGTGCGAGCAAAATCGTGCCTTGGCGGCCCTACTGAATCATCAAATTGACGGCAATGGTGTCGAAAACATGAAAAAGATACGTGATAATCTGCTCAAAAGTATCATCGAAAAATAGGAGGACGAAAATACTATGATGACAGCGCAAGAGTTTATAAATAAAACAATAGGAAAACGAAAAGACGTGGACGGCTATTACGGCGCGCAATGCTGGGACTATTTTGCTTACTTTGAGCAACTTGCTAAGTACCCTATCACAAATTGCACAACTACTGGCTATGTAGCTGATATTTGGAATAACCGAAAAAATAACGGTGTATTGAAAAATTTTAATGAAGTATCTAAAAATAAGTTACAAAAAGGTGATTGGGTCATTTGGATTAAATCTCCTTATGGTGGTGGGTCACATATCGCTATGTTTATAGCGTATGCGGATAACAATAAGATAAAGGTTATCGGTCAAAACCAAACGAATACAATGGAGGCCTCCTATGCTACTCTAACTCTGACAGGTATCGGCGGATGCCTACGACCTAAATGCTGGGATAAAGATACAAAAAAATCCCTTGGTAATATCGCAGTCGTTGAGTATATGACGGAAAAAGGTGTAAAATGCTACATGAACGTTTATGCTAAGGACAAACTTACTAAGTGCAGTGGACATGGTAGATATAATCAGACACTTACCATTGGTACAAATGGCGCGCGCAATTGCTTTATGTCATATAAAAACGGACAAGCATGTGGGAAAAGTCATTGTAAAAAACCCAAAGGTACATTACTGCATGTGCGCAATGTAAAAGATCTAAAATAAAATTACCCTACTTCTCTTGATTGAGAGGTAGGAATTTTTTTTGTTATTGGAAATTCTTATATTTGGTGGTAGAATGTTTTTAACGATGATCTGGAGGTAATTATGAAAAAGAATGTAGATTATTTAACTGAAGGAGAGAGAAGCACTCTTTTGCGTTTTGCATATACAGGAACGAAGGAATTTTTTGATGATAAACTTGCAGAATTAGCAGAAATGGCTGAAGATGAAAACTGGACTTTTAATTCTAATGGGCAATTAGAAGTGCTATATAAATATATTGTTCATACGTTTGATCGACTTGTTGATGAAAATAAAGTACTTATTGATGAAAAAGAGAATTTTGCGTGTTTTAATACAGGGCTGTTAACCGAATTAGGCGATAGTCTTATAGGGATGTTTACAAAAAGCGAAAATCATGATAAAGGTGCCTATTGGTATTTTATTGGTTTCTATAGTGAAGCAGATAGAAGATTTAATGAACATTTTAATACGGTACCTAAATTAGCTAATTATTTTGAAAAACCTGAATGTATGTATTTTAATCCTGAATATCCGATTATTGTAAATTCTAATCACATTATAGAAGATAATGTTGATAGATTTCCCAAAGAGTTAACAAAGAATAAGTTGATGTTTTTAACTTTGTTTAAAGGATCTGTTGATATTATGAAAAAGAAAATTGCACGAAATTATAGATTAGTAGTTCCACAATTTTATCAAAAAAAGCTTACATATTTATTACCTTTGAATATAAATGGGTATAAATGTGCGTTAGCAGCAGAATTATTATCAAACAATCAATATAGGGCAAATACTGTATTTACATTGAATATGGCTTATACAAATGCAAGGCTTTTAATGAAGCCTGAAACAGATTGGCTTAATATAGACGATATTAAAAAAGAAAGTGGTAAATAAATACCACTTTCTTTTTGTTAGATTTTGCAAAGCAAGATTGAGCAACTAAATGATTTTTAATTCTCAAAAGGACAATCCCCTTTGTACTACTATTATATGACAATATTCAAAAAAAACAAGTGATTTTTGAATAAATTATTTTTTCTAAGATTTCGCGTTCAGATTTATTCATGTATTATCTTTCTTTATACCGTTTTTTCTAACCTTTAACTTCTTTTTTTTTCAATGCTTTCTAAAAAAAACGCAAACTCCTTACTTCTTTAATTTGAGATGGGTTTTTTGTCATGTGTAATTTTCATTCTTTACCATCTTTGGATAGCGATATTAATCCATACCACAAATATACATAAAAGAAACGATTACCGCTAAAGATAGATGATGACAAATTGATATAAACAATATAAAATACGAACTCTCGCCACCTCCACCAAAAAAGATGCCAACGATATTTTGAGACTAGCATTGGGCAACTCAAAATATCGTTTTTATATGCTTTTTTTCATTGTTTTTGTCTAATTACCTAAATCTTTTCTATACATTAAGCATATGTAAAAGTAATGCAGGTAAGGACGTTTACAATATTTACCATTATATTAATCGCCCATTGTAATGTATCATCGTTTTGAGGTGATAATAAATGATGATAGACAAGCTAAGAGCGTGGACTATATTAAGATATCATGACTGTGCTTATTTATTAAGTGGCGCTGAAAATGTTGCCAAGGCTCATGATATCAATAAGATGATCGAAAAATTAAGCACCGAACAAGGGGAAAATTTTCGTTGCGAGAGATTGAAGAATAAATTGCATACAAAGTATGCCAATAAAAAAGAAATACACAAAAGCAATAAAAGCGAAAAAATAACCATTAAATGGAACGAGTATGATACAGCAGAGTTAATTGATTTTAGATATTTATACTTGGTAAAAAAAGGTGTATGTGTTGGAGGATATTATATATACTAAAAAGGATGCATGAGCATCCAGAATAATGAGATATGTTGTACACACATATTATATAGCTAGTAGTGTATAAAATCAGTAAATTGGCTAAAAGTTACCAATATATTGTTATTTTATCAATTATCGAAAGAATAATAAAAAAGTGTAAAATAATTGAATAATTGGAAAAAATTACCAATGAAATGTAATGATAAATAAGCTATTATAGATGTGCGGTGAATGCCGTATATATTGCCTGCTGCTCCCTTGGAATAATGAGATATGTTTAAGGGAGGAAGATACATGGATGTGAGAACGATAAGAAAACGCAAATACATAACATTAAAGCGAGTATCTGAATATCTTGATTTGCCTATACCTGTCTACATATATTATGAGATCATGGGTATTAAATTAATGCATACTGACATATTGATTGATTTATGTGACTTGCTTGGTATAGATTATCATATGCTTTAATTAAATAAAACAGCAGGCAATATTTGATGTAATTTACACCAAATTTACACCAAATTGATTATGATATATAAAAAAAGCCGATTATTATCGGCTTATTTATGTAATGGTGACCCCTCAGGGAATCGAACCCTGGACCCACTGATTAAGAGTCAGTTGCTCTGCCAGCTGAGCTAAGGAGTCATCACTTAACTTGCTCAGTTATTATACCAAATATAAAACAAATTTCAAGTGTTTTCTTTAAAAAAGTAATAAAAGTTAGCGCATTTTTATCACGTAGATATCTTATTACAGTTCATTACCATAATGCTATCATGGCTTGCTTAAACAGCTGTGTAGAAAAAAATTCATAAATGAAAAAGAATAGTGAAGATGGATAGAAATGATAAATATGTGATTATGTGGTATCCGGTAGCATTTATGGAAAGGTTTAGGAATTTATTGTATAATGGTAACAGTTATGGAAGGAAGGATATCCATGTTTTTCAGAAAAAATAAAGCAAAACCGGAAAAGAATGAGGATTTTATCGTAGCAGACACACAGGACTTACATGAGGAAATGATAGAGTCATTAATCGCGATATGTGAAGATGGAATTAGTTATGAAGATGCCTTTGTTTTATCAGATGAAGATATTTATGTATATGCTGATATTTTATCCATCCATGATAATGTGGTGCAGATTTTATTTCAGTTACATCATGACTGGTTAGAAGACACGATATTTGAAGCCATAGCAGCAAGTGGAAGTAGTGTACATGATGCCATCTTAAACGCCTGTAAACAGTATTATGATCAAGTTTTATCGTTATATAGAAAAGCCATCCGCAATGATGAGAAACAATATACTTGTGAGGGATTTACACAAGAACGTCATTTTTTCGATGTATTTGCCAGTAAACTTGGCGGTATCGGAAAAAAAGAAGGACCGGATGTAGATTATTGGGCAATGCTGAAAGAGGCAATCTGTTTGCGCTTAGGCAATAAAAAGGTGTATTGGGTAAAAGTGTTTGCTTCAAAGGACAAAGAAAATGCCACAGCTGAAGTATGGATCAATGGCAAAGAGGCTAAAGAGCTTAGTCAAAAGCTTTTGGCATATGCCATAAACTGGGATACCATCAGTGCTATTCATACGGAAAAACAGTGTTTTCTGTTTGTTCAACAGGAACGCAGTTATGAAAAAAGTGATTTCACGAAGAATGAAATACAGGAATATACACGCAAAGCATTGCAGGCTTTTGAAACATGCAAAGGTAAACAAGAACATGTAAAGATACGTTCTCAGCTCATAAAATGGTGTGAGGATGATTCTTTAGCATATGAGATTTTCTGCTTTCTTCCGGAATTATATTGTAAATATGCATATCCTTATGTAGAATTTGGTGAAAAACTCTTTTTAGTGAAGAAAAATGAAAAAACGCGTGAATTATATCAGAGTCAGCTACAGTCTTATGCGTATATTGAAGAGGTAGTTAAACAACATTTTGAAGAGGATGATATTGAGAATTCATGTATCCAGAATGTATTAGCTTTTAGTGCGAATGCCAAAGCGATCCAGAAAGCTATTGAACAAGGGGATTCTCCAGCGGATCTATTCGTACCTGGAATTGGCTATTTTGTCCGCGATGGTTATCAATTAAGATAACCGCCATCCATTTAAAAGATGGTTCGTATATGGTATAAGCGTAAAGCTGAATGAAGAAAAGCGTGTACATACGCAAGAATCATCTGCATAAAAGAAAACAGCGAATGCAAAGATGAAGTACAGTTTCTAAAAAAGGTTTGACATGGCAGTGAATTCATGGTATGCTTAACAAGCAGAAAAGTTAGTGGAAAGTTAGAAGCACCCCTTCTCACCTGATGTCTGAAGACGTAGGTAAATGCTACATCATATTAAGAAATACATGATGATATTAGCGGGTGCATAGTGAGTACCCGCTTTTCTTATGGCAACAAAATGGAGGTGTCTATTATAAACAAGAGAGTTATTCCTAACAATGTAAACGACGATTTAGTAAATGAAAAGATTAAGTTCAAGGAAGTCATGGTGATTGATGCTAATGGCGATAAACTTGGAGTTAAGATGCGTCGTGAAGCTTTAGAGATTGCATACAACCAGGAACTGGATTTATTGTGTGTAGCTCCAAAAGCACAGCCACCGGTTTGTAAAGTGCTGGATTATGGTAAATATCACTTCGAACAGCAGAAGAAAGCAAAAGAAGCGAAGAAGAAACAGCATGTAACCGAGGTGAAGCCAATTCGACTGTCTCCGGTCATTGACCGCCACGATTTTGAAACCAAAATGCGTCATGCACGCAAATGGATCGAGGATGGAATGAAAGTTAAAGTGGATATGCGATTCCGCGGACGCTTGATTACGAGACTCGAGGTTGGTAAAAAGATTATGAATAGCTTCACTGAAGAAATTTCTGATATCGCAGTTATTGAAAAGAAACCAATTCTGGAAGGTAATACGATGTCATGTGTTCTGGCACCGAAGAAGAAATAGTTATTTATAGGAGGTACTACTTATGCCAAAGATGAAATCACATAGAGGTTTAGCAAAACGTATTAAAACAACTGGTTCCGGTAAACTGAAAAGAAGTCACGCTTATACTTCTCACCGTTTCCACGGTAAGACACAGAAACAGAAACGTCATTTAAGAAAAGCATCTACGGTACACAACACAGATTTCAAACGTATCAAACAGATGCTGGTGAAGTAAGATAGGAGGAATATAAACATGGCTAGAGTTAAAGGTGGATATACAACACGTCAAAGAAGAAAGAAAGTATTAAAGTTAGCAAAGGGTTATTATGGAGCAAAACACTTGCTGTATAAAACTGCACACGAGCAGGTAATGCACTCTTTCAAATACGCATACAATGACCGTAAAGATTTAAAACGTGAAATGCGTAAATTATGGATCGCACGTATCAACGCTGCAGCAAGAATGAATGACATTTCTTATTCAAGATTGATGCACGGTTTGAAATTAGCTAACGTAACGATCAACCGTAAAATGCTGTCAGAAATTGCTATTCACGATGAAAAAGGATTCACAAAAATCGTTGAAACAGCAAAGGCTGCATTGGAAAAAGCTGCTGCTTAATTGAGGTATGTATAAATGAATGACACACGGCATACGCTGAATGAACTTCTGGTAGATCTCTTTAATTACATCCTGTTGATTGAAGAGAAGAATCTGCGGGATCAAGGTGTCAGCTTATCCATGACAGAGGTACATATTCTGGAAGCCATTGACAAAAGTGAATCCAAGATGATGTCCGCAATTGCCAAGCGATTGATGGTAACACAAGGAACACTCACCGTTTCAGCTTCAAAGCTTGTTAAAAAAGGATATGTGGAGCGTGTCAAGGATGAACGTGATAAACGTATCGTGCGTCTTCAATTGACTGATCGAGCAGTACATGTCCTTGAAGTTCACAATGATTTTCATGCGAAGATGATTGATAAGCTACTAAATGAGCTGGAGCTGGATAAGGAACAGGAACTGATACAGTCTTTACGAAATCTGATGGATTTCTTTAAATCTCATTACTAATATAACGTCTGTTCATACAGGCGTTTTTCTATTCTATGACACCTTTTATGAATACGAACTAGAACATATGCAGGTTTTATTAGAATTTCTTATACTTGCGATATGTGAACAAGCATAGTTACTTTTGTGATTGTCCTCATAACGTGTTCTTGTGAAATCTGAAAAGAAAAAGAGAAGGTTAAGCACATTATTTCATGCGATTTGCTATTATCGTGACTATCATGTCCGCAAAAAGAAAATAAAAAAGTAAAACATCGTCATAATTCAAAACAGTTTTATGCTATACTATAAGTACAAGTTAATAAAAAATTACGAGAAAGCGAGATGAGAAACAGAACAGACTGTTTTTATCATGTCGCTTTTTTAGCGTATGGGAAAGGAGAATCGCATGAAAACGATTGCTGTTATCGGTGCTGGCATTGTCGGATCTTTTTTAGCATATGATCTGACACAATATGAAGAAGTAGAGGTAATATTATTTGAAAAACATGGGGATGTTGCACAAGAAACAAGTAAGGCGAATAGTGCTATTGTTCATGCTGGATATGATCCTGTAGATGGTACTTTAAAGGCAAAATTAAATAAACGCGGAGCCAAGATGTATCAAAACATATGTAAGCAGTTAGGCTGTGGTTATCAGGCTTGTGGAGGCTATGTATTGGCAAGCAATGAAGAAGAGGTAGAAATCTTACAGGAATTGTATGCAAGAGGTAAAAAGCGCGGTATCACTGTGGAGATAAAAGAACGTGAAGAAGTAGTAAAGAATGAAAAAAACTTGAGTAAACATATTCGTAAAGCTTTGTGGGTGCCAGATACAGCTATCATCACTCCATGGGAAGTATGCGAGGCTCTTGTAGAAGAGGCTTTATGGAATGGCTTACAGCTTCATTTGCATGAAGAAGTGTTGGATATTAAAGCATGCGAAAAGGGATATGTCATAAGAAGTGATAAAGGACAATATTCTGTGGATATGCTTGTGAATGCTGCTGGCTTAGGTGCACAAAAGATCATGGAAATGGTGGAGGCAGAATCCTTATTTACGATTACACCAAAACGTGGTCAATATTATGTTCTAGCTAAGCGTAGTCAACCTTATGTATCCCATGTATTATATCCTGCCCCATCTAAAGCGGGAAAAGGTGTTTTGGCAGTGCCTACCATACATGGTAATATTTTGTTAGGACCAACGAGTGAAATATTAAAGAAGGTGGATAATGCCACAACAACGTCAGGCTTACAAGAAGTACAGGAAAAGGTGGAAAAAATAATTCAACATGTACCTTATCAAGAAGTTATCCATAGTTACAGCGGATGTCGGCCTACTGGTAATAACAATGATTTCTATATCGAAGAATCAAGAAGGTGCAAGGGGATTTTTCATTTAGGATGCATTGATTCACCAGGCTTAGCATCAGCACCTGCCATAAGTGAATATGTGATTGTAGAACTCATGAAACTTCCGTTGACTTTTCATAAGAAAAAACATATTGTGCATCGTCAAAAACCACTCATTATGCGAAACTTAAGTGAAACAAAACAGCAAGCCCTCATACAAAAGCATCCGGGCTATGGACATATCGTCTGTTATTGTGAGCAGATCAGTGAGCAAGAAGTGGTCGATTGTATCCATCGAAAGTGTGGTGCCCATAGCATTGCGGGGGTAAAAATGCGTGTGCGCCCAGGCATGGGGAAATGTCAGGGAGGGTATTGTGAAGTAGAAATCGCTAAACTATTGGCAAGAGAATTGCAAATACCATTGCACGAAGTGCAATATGATGAAGACAGCTATTATGAGGTGGCAAAGGAGGGGAGACGATGAAACAGGTAGATATGATCATTATCGGAGGTGGCAGTGCTGGAATGAGTGCAGCTATTGCGGCCAAAGAAGCTGGTATAGATAATATCTTGATCTTAGAGCGTAAGGAAGAACTCGGTGGAATTTTGCAGCAATGTATTCATAATGGTTTTGGCTTACAGACTTTTCATGAAGAGTTAAGTGGTCCTATGTATGCGCAACGCTTTATAGATCAAATTCATGCTTATCGAATTCCCTATCGTTTATGCAGTGATGTTGTATGGATCGATGAGAGATTACGTGTACAATATGTTAATGCAGAAGAAGGCTATGTATGGGTACAGGCGAAAACGATTCTTTTAGCTTGTGGCTGTTATGAACGTAATCGCGGAGCCATCAGTATTCCTGGAAAACGGCTGCCTGGTGTCTATACGGCAGGCAGCGCACAGCGTTTTTTAAATCTTGAAAATATTCTCGTTGGCAAGAACATCTTCATCTTGGGAAGTGGTGATATCGGACTCATCATGGCAAGACGTATGACACTGGAAGGGGCAAACGTGTTGGGGGTAGCTGAAATTATGCCATATTCCAATGGCTTAAATCGAAATATTGTACAATGCTTAAAAGATTTTGCGATTCCTTTATATTTATCACATACAATCGTTGATATTCAAGGGGATTTTCATGTGGAACGTGTAGTCATTGCCCAGGTAGATGAACATCGCAACATTCTTCCAAAGACACAGAAAAGCTTTGCGGTTGATACCTTATTATTGTCCATTGGGCTGCTTCCGGAAATGTCATTAGCAGATCATTTGGATATGGAAATGGATAGTAAGAGCAAAGGGGCAAAAGTAAACGCACATTATGAAACAAGTATTCCGCATATCTATGCTTGTGGGAATGCTTTGCATGTCCATGATATTGTGGATTTTGTCAGTATGGAGGCTCATGAAGCGGCTTTATGTGCCGTTCAAGATATCAAAGGGCAGTATCACCGACAGAAACAATTTTCTACGCAAGCTGGGTCAGGTATTTCCTATGTATTGCCGCATTCTGTTGATGCCCAGCCTTCACAAAACATCACCCTTTGTGTTCGTTCCATTAGACCTTATAAACAGGTGATGATCAACATACGAACAGGGGATCGTATTATCAAAACCATAACAAAACGCTATCTATTACCTTCTGAAATGGAACGAATTATTTTAAAACCATCAGATATTGGTATTTTAGAGGAATCATTAATTGTGGAGGTAAAAGAGTCATGAAAAAGACATTTGACTGTATTGTTTGCCCAATGAGTTGTCATTTAGAAGTGACGAAGCAAAAAGATGATATACAAGTCAGAGGAAATAGCTGTTTGAAAGGAGCAGCCTTTGCTCGTCAGGAGATGATAGAACCTATGCGCATGTTAACGACGACCATACGTATAGAACATGCTATCTATCCATTACTGCCGGTGATTACTTCAAGAAATGTTCCAAAAGCTAAATTATTTGCTATAATGGAAGCATGTAAACACGTTTGCGTAAGTGCGCCGGTGCATGTAAATGATGTGATTGTAAAAAATATTGCGGACAGCGGCGCAGACTTATTGGCATCAAGAAGCATGGAAAGAAGGATTTGATGATCATACAGAACATCTTGCCGGTGATATCCGATTGGAAGACATTTGAAGCCTTTCTAAAGGGGTCTTATACATGGTGCATCCTCATGGATTTTCATATGAACTTTATGGAGGACTTGGTAAAACAGTTGCATGAGCATAACAAAAAAGGCATCGTGCATATGGATTTGATTCATGGTATTGCCAATGATCAATATGGTACACAATATATGTGTCAGAAGGTACATGCAGATGGAATTATATCAACAAAGCCGAAAGCGATTGAAGCTGCTAAAAGCAATCAATGCATTTCGATCTTACGTATTTTCATGATTGATTCACGCTCCTTTATGCGTTCTGTACACATGGCATCAGCTTTACAGCCGGATTATATTGAAGTTTTACCAGCTTTATTACCGGGGATTGTTAAAAAGTTGCATGCCTATTGCGATATTCCAGTCATTGGCGGTGGTATGATCGAGAATCAAGAAGATATCGCCAAGTGTTTATCCGGTGGTATGCAGGCAGTATCAACTAGTCATAGAGAACTATGGGAAAGTGTGGAGAAATGAAAAGAGCATTGGTGTTAGGTGGTGGCGGAAGTAAAGGTGCCTATGAAATCGGTGTATGGAAGGCTTTAGATGAGATGCATCAGCAATTTGATCTGGTTTGTGGAACAAGCATTGGGGCAATGATCGGGGTATTGTATGTGCAGCATGATTATCCTAAGGCTTATGATCTGTGGAAAGATCTGAAGGTGGAAGATATCATGGTAAATGGTGTTAATTTGGATAAAGATATCGAATTGATCATGTCTCAGAAAGGGAAATATGCCGACTTTTTATCAAGCTATATCCATCATAAAGGTGCAGATATTACACCGTTTATTGAAACAATCACACCTTTATTTGATGCAGATGCCTTTTTCAACAGTGACATTGATTATGCCTGTATGACCGTTAATTTCACACGCCGCCAACCGCATCCATTTCTAAAGCAAAAGATGGACAGAGATCGTGTCATTGATTATGTTTTAGCTAGCGCTTCATGTTTCCCGGCATTTCCAATGAAAGAGATTGATGGGGAATACTATCTTGATGGTGGCTATCATGACAATGTACCGATTGAACTGGCACGCAGCTTAGGCGCTCAACAAATCGTAGCCGTTGATTTAAAAGCTGTTGGAAAAAATCAAATTCATGAACCACAGGAAGATACTATTTACATAGAACCCTATGTACCCTTAGGAAGCTTTCTGCTATTTGATACGAAACGAATTCATCGCAATATGCAGCTAGGGTATCAAGATACTATGAAGAAATTTCATCAGCTTCTTGGTTCTATTTATACCTTTTCCTTAAACGATGAAAAAGCCATTGCGCATTTGGATGATCAGCTACAAAAAGCATTGGAACAAATTGATGATCTATTGGATCATGAAACTATGCTTAATGTGGTAGAAAAGGTTGTTCATCATCGCGTCTTGAAAGGTCTTGCGCCTTATCAATACCATACGTTTCCTTTCTTTGCCTTGTTAGAAAAAACGGCATGGATATTTGGATTAGCAGATATTGGCATTTGGCAGTTACAAGCATTTGTAATTGAAATCTTACATGTTGCTGACGCGCATATAAGCATATTTGAAAAGATGAAGGCTAGCCGCATTTCCGTGGGTGACATCATCGTGGCATTGAAAAATGAAAGTGAATTAGAAATCATTTGTTATATTTATCAGTATCTATTGGATACTCAAAATAAGCAAAGTGATCGTTTCACTGGGTTAAAAGCTATCAGTGTCGTATTTAATGACTCTTTTTTGAAGGCTTACATGCTATATGCCTTGCATATGAATTTTTTGAAGATGGAAGGGTAAGAAAAGAATGCTCATGTATAGCTGAAGATGCAAGAAATCTCTTTTTAAAAAACTTTATTAAAAAGATAAAACGTCATCCTGAAAGAATCTTGGCATTCTTGTAGGGATGCGTTTTTATTCATATGATAGTAAGCATGTTATCTATGATCAAGAAAAAAACGATCTTGTTTACTTTAACGGGTATAAAGGAAGCTAATAAGTTTGCATCATCATAAGATGATCTATGCGCGACACCTTCCACTGTTTGTTGGCACAGGTATTTCCACTATGATATAATGGTACTTGAAAGGTGTGTTTAACTATGAAGTATAAATTTCATGATGAAAAAGTGTTGCACAGAATAAAACCATGGGTTTATCTGTCGACCTATATATTGCTGTTGGCTTTTTTTCTTATGCATGTACAAGATGTAGTAAATGGTTTTGACTTTGTGTTATCTTTGTTTCGCTCTTTGTTATATGCTATCGTATTTGCCTATGTCTTAAATTTACCGATGAAAAAGATTGAATCTTTTATCATCCGCCATACAAAAGAAACATCGCTTTTGCGTAAAAGAAAACGCATGGTTTCCATGTTTCTGACATTTTTAATTGCTTTTTTGTTACTAATCATCATTGGCAGCATCATCTTGCCAAGCATTATCGGTTCACTGATTTCACTTATGCAAAATCTTTCGTCGTTTTTTACCGATATTGTTAAAAATATAGATGAGATATTAAAATATTTTCATATTGATTATCGTATTGAAGACATTCAACAGGTGGAACAATTCATACAAATGCCATGGGAGAAGATTGTCAGCAATGCGATAGCCTTTCTTTCGGGTAGTGCCAGTGGCATTTTATCTAGTGCCTCTAATTTCATCTCATCTTTTGCCGTTGGTTTTACGGGTTTTATGTTTTCTTTATATTTATTAAGTGGGAAAGAAAATTTTATCCGCCAATTGCGTAAGGTAACAGCTGCCTTTTGTGGATATGATGCATCTTTAATTGTCTTCCAATATGCAAGTCGTGTAAATCGTATTTTCTCAAGTTTTATTGGTGGACAGTTAACCGAGGCATGTATCTTATGGGTATTATATTATGTATGCATGCGTCTGTTTCAATTCCCATATCCGGAACTTATCTGTACCCTTATTGCCGTTTGTTCTTTAGTTCCTGTATTTGGATCCATGTTTGCGATGAGTGTTGGTGCTGTCATGATGCTTTCACACGATCCTTTGCAAAGTATTTGGTTTATTGTCTTTTATCAGGTAATCAGTTATTTTGAAGACAATGTAATTTATCCACGCGTGGTTGGGAATTCTGTTGGCCTGCCAGGCTTATGGGTATTATTGAGTATTTTTGTCTTTGGTGATTTATGGGGCGTATTTGGTATGGTAATGGCTGTTCCTACAACTGCTTGCTTATATGTATTCTTTGCTGAATTTATAAATAATCGATTAAGAAAGAAACGATTGCGTATTGAAAATGATACGTTAGTTCAAGAGGAAATACATGATGAAAAAACAATTTCATAAAGTTGTGTCAAAATTCACAATAGTATTTCTTATTATAGGAATGCTAGTAGGAGGTTGTAAAGAAAAGGAAACATCAAAAGTAGCTGTTCGTTTGCCTTCCTTTCCTGCGATAAAATCAAGTATCCAAAAAATTGCTTGTGTTGGGGATAGCATCACATATGGCTCCACTTTACAAGATAGGAAAAGCGAAAGTTATCCATCACAGTTATCAAAACGATTCGGGAACACCATCCAAGTCAAAAATTTTGGTGTTGATGGTGCAGCTGTACAGAAAACAGCAATCTTATCGTATTGGAATTGTAAGGAAATGAGCGAAAGTCTTTCTTATCAAAGCGATGTCATCTTTTTGATGCTTGGTACAAATGATTCTAAAAGTGTAAATTGGCAAAATGCTGAGGCTTTTAAAAAAGATTATATATCCTTAATTGAAACATATCAACAAGCATTGCCTAAAGCTGTTATATACCTAATGTTACCTTCGACAATGTATTCAATCCGTGAAGATGGTACATTAATTCACCAATTTTCACAAAGTAACATGAAGGAAATACAATCCGTTATTAAATCCATCGCAAAAGAAAAACAGCTGCCGCTTATTGATATTCATAGTGTCACAGCTGACCATGAAGAGTATTATCGTTATGATGGTATACATCCAAATGCAGATGGAGCAGCCTTCATCGCACAAACAGTCTATGACAGACTTGTGATAGATCAGCTAGAAGCCTTCTTACGTACCTTTGTAAATTGGGAGATCAAAGCGATGAAAATACTTATTGAAGCAAAATAAGAGTGCCGAGGAGGAATGAGAATGCCGTGGTGCAAGAAAGAAGATACAACAAAAGCCATCATAACGGCAAAGCGTAATATGCAAAGTTCTCACCATGATGTAAAGATGATACAAAAGTTGCCGGAAATTGCTATTCTGTTCTTCATAGGGAAAGCTATACCTTATGTTTTGCGCACTTATGAATGTGATGAGCTATCCGCCAAATTTCCACGCTTTTTAAATCCATGCCCAATATATCGTTTTAAGAACATGGAAGCATGTTTTTTGGATGGAGGCAGAGGAGCACCACAGGCTGCAGATACTTTGGAAACGTTAGCGGAACTAGGAGTAAAAACGATTATATCTGTAGGCATGATAGGAGCCTTTCATCCAGCTTTCCATGTTGGTGATATACTTATCCCTTCCCATGCGTTAGCTGAAGAAGGAACTTCTCATCATTACTATGAAGATCTCATCTTTGCGTATCCTGCGCATCCTTTATGGGAAGAGCTAAAAAATCTATTGCCACAAGCGAAAAGTGAGCCAATTGTGAGCTGTGATACTATTTATCGTCAAACCCTGCGAAAAGAAGAGCAATGGCGTAGGCAAGGCTGTGTCGGTGTTGATATGGAGACCTCTGCCATTATGAGCATTGGAAATTACCGGCATTTGCAGACAGCAGCAATTCTTATGGTTTCTGATGTTCATTCACATGAAACAGAGCATTGCGCTTGGGAATGGAAGGTGACAGATGCAATGCGAGAGGCTTTTACACGTACTTGTATTTCTTGTGTACAACGCTTATCCAGTGATAAAGAAATAACGAAATGAATGGATGGAAAACATCTCTTCTGATAGACATAAAAAACAGAAGGCAAATTCGCTTGGAGAGCTGCCTTCTGCTTTCTTGTTATTATTTGAATAATTCTTCCTGATGGGATGCAAAAACATATTCATCAATCGTATTTTTGATACGGTCTTTGATCAATGCTTCCGGATCATTTTCTAAAACACCTTCACGTACTTTTGTATACTGAATTGGCATAAACTGTGATAAAGCGGCGAGAGAGATACCTTCTTTACGCAGATTAGCAATCAATTTATCTTTCGCTGCTGCAACCTTAGGATTTGGCATATAATAACGGCTGCGATCAGAGAAACTGAATTTACGTTTGAACCATAATGCGTTATCATCACCATGATAATGTTTGCACCAGTTCTTAGGTTCTTCTAACATAGCTTCTTCCAAAACATCAATAAAATGCGATTTTTCATCATCTCTGCCATGGAACTGCATATCTTCCATATATGCTAATGCAAACAATGCTTCACGCATGCCATAGGTCATTCCTGGACCTACCTTCAAGATGCCAACACCATCTTCTACAAGTTCGCGTAGTTTGTATTTTGTCTGATAATCGGTAGAATGTCCTTCAAATACCAGATTAGGGAAATCTTTAATGCTTGCCATTAAATCTTTTGCTTTCTCGCGATCATATTCCGTACATCCGGCATCTTTTTCTTCTACACCTGGTTGAACAACCACGGCGATGACATCCTTCCAGATATCGTCCAATCCTTCTTTTTTGAATGCTGCTTCAAATGCTGCAACCGTTGCCTTGAAATCTTCAACTCGTGTTACCTGCATGCCGGCATCTGCTTCCTGAGCACCGCCAGGAATAGGTACTTCACTACCTACGATATAGACAGGACGAACAGCATCAGGATTGGTTTTTAAAACTTCCTGGTAAGTATCTTCACATACACGTGCAAGTTCAGCACCGCGGCGAGCGATGGTTTCATCACTTAAGCGAACATTTGGATCATCGTCTGCTACCTTCATGCTGGTATCGATATGAATCTTAGTGAATCCGGCAGCGACATAGCAACGAACCAATTCACGAGCCATTGCCATGGCTTCTTTTTCTGGCTTAGAAGCAAAGGTCAATGGTCCTAAATGATCTCCGCCCAAGAATACACGATCTTTTGCCAAGCCTACTTTATCAGCTTTCTCCATAACGAAGTTCATGAAGTCAATAGGCTTCATTCCTGTATAACCACCATTTTGATCTACTTGATTTGCGGTAGCTTCAATCAGCACACAGGAATCATCACGTTTTGCAGCCTCTAAAGCAGCTTCAATGACATAATCATTCGCACTGCAGCAAGAATAAATTCCTACCGGCTGACCATTCTTCTGTTTTACTACAATTTGTTTTAATGGATTTGCGTTTGGCATTATAAAACCCTCCTTATCTAATTCAAATTATAACACGAATAAAAAGAAAGTAAACGGATACATATCGGCTTGCTAGTTTGTATAAAAGTTTTATTCAAAAATGCAAATTTCATGAATACAATGAAGTAGATGCATCTTGCAAAGCCTGTTATGTCAGATATTGTCGAGAAATCACTAGTTTTGTAAAGACTATGAAAAGGCATTGTATTCAATAGAATTCCTTGCTATACTATGGGCTAATGCAAGAATGTGATTCATTTGTGATTTGAGGTGTTTTGTGTGAATAAAAAAGAACTGGCAATCTTACAAAATATACAGCATTTGATACAGCAGTTGGATTGTGGAGCAGATGATGAGGAACAAAAACCAAACGTAAGCAGTTTCGCCAATCGAATGCTTGCTTTAAGTAAGATTACATGCTGGCGATATGAACCTATGAGTAATATGTTATTTTTTACAGATGAGAAAGGGTCTAAAAAGCATCCAAGTGGATGCTCTCTTACCCTTTTCCTTAAGGAGTTGAATAGAAAAGACCGTCAAAATATGCTAGATGCCTTTCATCGATTGTTAACAGAAAGTTGTGAGGAAATAACCTTTACTTTTGCTAAGCCTTTTAAAAATGGTCAGCATTGGTATGAAGTACATGCCTGTCGTTATGAAAAATGTATCATAGGGACGATGTGTTTATTACGTCATGAAGATGAACAAGCTCAAAAAGCGTTGCAGGATAAACAAAAATTCGAACTGTTAATGAGCATTGCCAATGTTTTTGTATGGGAGTATGACGTAGGAAAAAAGGTGTTTTCTGCGAATGAGTCACTTTGCCAAAAACTTGGTGTTCCGCATAAAACCTTTCCAATCAAAGAGTTAAAAAAGGTCTTAAAAATTGAACGTCTAGACGACTTTTTAAAAAATATACATGAAAAACCACAGCAAGATCACAGCGTCATTCATATCACCAATCCTTATGGGGATATGCAGTTTATCTTTGAGACCAGTTTTAATTCTATTATTGATAATGAGGGAAAATGTATTCTGGTTTTGGGAACCTTGCATGATATAACAGAACAGGAAATCTTAAAAGATAAGGCTAGTCGTGATGATCTGACAGGGTGTTTTAATCGGGGAAGTGCCGATGTAACACTTTTAAATACCTTTAAACGTTTTCAAGAAACGAAGGAACAATATATGATCATCTTTTTCGATATTGATAAGTTTAAAGAATATAATGATACCTTTGGACATGATGCCGGTGATTATGTCTTAAAACGTTTTAGTTTGTTGATTATGCAGGAAATTAGAAGCAGTGATCGATTGTTCCGATGGGGTGGTGATGAATTTTTATTACTATGCAGTGGCATTGCAAAAGAAAATATGTATACGTATATTGATCGCTTGCGCAGAGTGATTGCCTGTGCACAGTTCACATATAGTGGTAAGAAGTTCCGCGTTACCACAAGTATTGGCGCAGCGTATTATTATGCCAATGATACGACTTATCAAGATGCGATGAAGCGGGCAGATCGCAGTGTGTATAAATCGAAGCTAGCAGGACGTAATAATGCCTGTATGCTGTTGAAATAGTAGTATAGTATGTTTAGTTGGATATGCTTTTTTAAAGCAGGTCTTTCATGTCCAAGGGCATTTCACAGGTTACTTGTATATTCTTATTTGTGAATGGATGCTGTAAGGTCAACAATGAGGCATGAAGAGCTAGACGATGAATTTTATCAGATGGTGTACCATATAAAGAATCGCTCAACAAAGGGTGTTTTAAGGCAGCCAAATGTACACGTATCTGATGGGTGCGACCAGTAAACAAACGTGCATGTATCCAGGAATAGGCTCCATAATTTTTTTGTAAAGTAATCGTTGTTTTGGCATGTTTTCCTGTTGCGGATACGCGCATTTTTCGGGCATCATGACGATCTCTGGCGATGGGATAGGTGATCGTTTGTTTTTTCTGATGGATGCTGCCTTCCACAATAGCTTCATATTCACGTTGTATCTGTTTTTCTTTCATCATATGATCCAATAATGGTTGAAAGAAAGGTATTTTACAAAACAGAACGATTCCACTTGTCTCTTTATCTAAGCGATGTAAGGGACGAACGGGTGCAGTGATTCCTTGCATCAAATAATACCCTTGTACACGATTGCATAAGGTATGTGATGTATCTACACCATCGCTATGTACCAAAAGATGACTTGGCTTATTTACAGCTAATAATAATTCATCTTCATAACAAATCGAAAGCTCTGTAAAGTCTGGCGGTATCGAGGACAAAGTCTCATCAGGTAAGTGAATCTGTACTTCATCATTTTTGGTAATCAATTGATTTTGTTTGCATAAGTTGCCATTGAGATATAATTGCTTGTTTTGATATAAGAGATAACGCGCTTTTTTTGACTGATGCAGATCTTGTAATAGTGTATCTATATCACTATCCTGTTCGCTTTGGATTTGTATACTATGATACTTCATTGTGATCTTCATTTAGATTACTCCTATCTTTTTGAAAGTAGCGTATCATGAATTAGGAAAAATGAAAAGAGTAAATACTTCATTTAAACGATTGTCCTTAAAGAAACAAGCACCATCTTCAGCATTCAAAAAATTTTTAGAGCATATCATTTTTCATTTTAAAAGGACGATGGTATACTGACAACGTATTAAGGAAATACTGACAACGTAAGATTATAAACAACGATAAAACAAGGAGGAAATGAAAATGAAATTATTAAAATGTGCAGTATGCGGCAATATTGTCGAAGTAGTAGAAGATAAAGGCGTTCCAATCATGTGCTGTGGTCAGCAGATGCAAGAATTAAAAGCCAATACAACAGATGGAGCTTTAGAGAAACATGTACCTGTAGCTGAAATTGTTGATGGTAATTTACATGTGAAAGTCGGCTCTATGGAACATCCTATGTTAGCTGAACACTTCATTACAATGATCTTAGTAGAATTTGGTGATAACTTGTATCGAGTAAACTTAAAGCCAGGTGAAAAACCAGAAGCCGTTTTTGCTTTAGGTGATTATAAAGGCAAAATCCATGTTTACGAATATTGTAATCTGCATGGCTTATGGAAAACAGACCTTGAGGCATAATTAACGAAAAAGGAAGATAGGAAAGAAATGGACTATGGGACATAGTCTTTTTCTTCATGCTCTTGCATTCACTTTCTCACCTGCGATACAATACACTTGTATTGACAGGAGGAATATGAATATGGGCTATAAGCTGGAAATCTGCTGTGGCAGTTATGAAGATGTATGTGCGGCTCAACGCGGTGGTGCCGATCGTGCTGAATTAAATTCGGCTTTACATATGGGAGGATTAACCCCTTCACTGGCATCTTTAATCATGGCTAAACGTGATTGCCAAATCCCAATCGTTGCCATGGTAAGAGGACGTGGAGCAGGTTTTTGTTATAATGAAACAGAGAAAAAAGTTATGTTAGAAGATGCAGCCCTTTTATTGGAACATGGGGCGGATGGCTTGGCTTTTGGTTATTTAAAGGAAGATGCAACCATCGATGAAGAAGCTGTTCGTATCATGTGTGATTTGATCCATTCCTATGGGAAATGTGCGGTTTTTCATCGTGCCTTTGATTGTGTGAAAGATATGGATGGGGCTATGGAGAAATTGATATCTTTAGGGGTGGATCGCGTATTGACCAGTGGAGGACAGCCGAATGTAGAAAAAGGAAGTGAGATGCTGGCCCATCTACAAGAAACCTATGGTTCTCAGATGGAAATCTTGGCAGGCTGCGGAGTTAATGAAATGAATGCCAAAGATCTGATTGAGATAACGAAGGTTCAGCAGCTGCACTCTTCTTGCAAGGTATGGAAAAATGATCCTACAACTATCGGCAAGCAGGTGAGCTATGCCTATGCTGCAGCACCTCATGAAATGGCTTATGATGTGGTTAGTGAAGAACGTGTACGCGCTTTGCGAAAAGCCATGATGTAAAGGCATACATAAATTTCTTATAAAATAGTCAAAGCTATAGAAGTGATGAGATGTTGAGGTGTATAATAAGAAAAAAGGAGAAGGATAAACATGGAAAATTTTACGTATACAATACCTACGACCATTTATTTTGGTAAAGGACAGGTGAAACAAATCGGTGATATTGTTTCACAGTATGGAAAGCGTGTATTGCTGGTATATGGTGGCGGCAGTATTAAGCGCAATGGTATTTATGATGATGTTACAGCTATTTTTAAGGAAAACGAAATTACGTATTTTGAATTAGCAGGAGTAGAACCTAATCCACGTATTACAACCGTACGTAAGGGTGTAGAAATATGCCGTAAGGAAAATATTGAAGTCGTATTGCCAATCGGTGGAGGTTCTACGATTGATTGTGCAAAGGTCATTGCTGCAGCAACAAGCTATAGCGGTGATGCTTGGGATATTGTTTTAGATCCAAGCAAAGTTGTCAGTGTCTTACCAATTGTTAGCATTCTAACATTAGCTGCTACCGGCTCTGAGATGGATACCTTTGCCGTCATTAGCGATATGGACAGCAATGATAAGATTGGTACTTCTCATGAAGATATGCGTCCGAAAGCATCTATTCTAGATCCAACTTATACCTTTAGTGTTCCGGCTTATCAAACAGCTGCCGGAACAGCTGATATCATGTCACATATCATGGAATGCTATTTCTCAAATGTGCAAGGATATATGCAGGATCGTATGGCGGAAGGTTTGTTTAAGACCTGTATTGAATTTGGTGTGAAGGCAATCACTAAACCTGATGATTATGAAGCCAGAGCGAACTTGATGTGGGCAAGCAGTTGGGCAATTAACAATTTCATCAAGCTGGGCAAGGCTGTTGAATGGAGTGTACATCCTATGGAACATCAGCTAAGTGCTTACTACGATATTACGCATGGCGTAGGGTTAGCTATTTTGACACCACATTGGATGGAACATGTATTGAATGATAATACTGTAGAAAAGTTTAAAGAATTCGGTGTCAACGTTTGGGACCTGTCAAAGGATGAAGATGCTTATACGATTGCTCATCAGGCAATTCAAAAAACCAGAGAATATTTTGTAGCTATGGGCATTCCTACAACATTGCGCGAAGTTGGCATTGTGGATGATCGCTACTTTGATGTAATGGCAGAGAAAGCATGTGCTGGTTTAGAAGCTGCTTTTGTACCATTAACCAAAGAGGATGTTAAAGCTATTTATCAAAAAGCACTTTAAAAAAGAAACAGTAAAATGGCAAGCATAAAAAAGGTCAGAACTTCTGACCTTTTTGCGACTTTTGATAGTTTATTTCTCTGTACGATAATAATGAACCAGAGCCTGTGTACCATTGTTTCCTTCGGTTTTTGCTAATTCTTCATACATCTCACATACTGTATTCAGCATTGGTAAATTAACTTTGCCAGCCATTTCTTCTTGAACGATATGCATGTCTTTAATGAAATGATGGATATAAAAACCAGGAGCAAAATCCTTTCGCAAGACACGTGGTGCGGTATTGGCGATTTGCCAACTTCCAGCAGCGCCACCCTTGATTGCTTCTAACATGGTTTCTACATCCAAATGATTTTGTTCAGCATAAACAATAGCTTCACTCATGGCTGCGACTGCACCAGCAACAGCGATTTGATTGCAGGCTTTTGTATGCTGACCACTACCAGCCTCTCCCATATAATGCAAACTATTGCCAAGTAGGGATAAAACTGGCGTAACTGTTTCAAATATTTTTTTATCTCCACCAACCATGATAGATAAAGTGGCAGCTTTTGCTCCACTATCTCCACCGGAAACAGGAGCATCCAAGATATCTAAACCATGGTTCTTAGCTTCTTTGTAGAGCTGTTGTGCAAGCTTTGGAGAACTGGTTGTAAAATCAATCAAGATAGTACTAGCTTGTACTGCCGAAAAGATTTTTTGATAAACCTCCGCAACATCTTTTGGATAGCCAACCATGGTACACACAAGCTCTGCATCGCTCACACATTCTTCAATGCTGTCACAAACCTTTACACCATCCTTGGCTAGATCCAATGCTTTCGCTTTGGTACGATTGTATGCAGAAACACTATGTCCGCCATGCACAAGGTGCAGCAGCATGCTTTTTCCCATGACTCCGGTACCAATCCAAGCAATTTTCATATAATCACCTTCCTTGCTTCTTATTATAACGTATCAACTTTTGAAAGCAAAGATGCGAATACTTGCACATCATAAAAACAACATCTGCAGCATATAAAAGGACAAGCAGGAAAAAAGGGCTTGTAGCAAACGGAACAATAAAAACTTGCCATAGGATAGAGGAACATGCTCAACCATAGAGAATATCTGCATATGGACGCAGAAACCGCCAAAGGACAACAGCACACAGAGCAGCAGTTGGATTAGTATGGGAGCATAAGGAAGACTTTGGAGTAAGACAGCTCCACTGGAAAATTCAGCACTGATACGCAAAGGCAGTGCAACAGCTTCGGGCAAAAAGGAGAGCAGCACCCCGCTGATGCTTAGAAATAACATGAGGTAGCCACCAATCATATATAAGGACAGACCGCTTTCTTTGACAGCTATAGACAACTGTTTCATCATGGGCTGTGCAGCACTAGGGGACAAGGCTGCCTGAACACTTTGCTTACGGGTAAAAAACAATAAAAAAAGGCCAGCGAATAACTGTGCTGCATAAAGTAAAATACCGATCTTTACCGAATGATAAAATACTACACCACAAGTCATAATGACAAAACCAGGAGTTGCAAAACAGCAGGTATATAACAAACGCTGTGCCTGTGGTAAGGATAACGTATGCTCGTGATATGCTTCATCAATTAACAGTGAGCCGGTGGGAAAACCTAACAGCATTGTACAAAGAACCAGCTGTACACCGGCTTTGTTCATGTTCAGCAAAGTTGGAAGAAAAGGCAGTGGAACTAAAGCAAACGCATGTGTGTGATATAAAAATTTCACCAGTACCATTGTAACAAACATCGAGGGAACCAGCTTTTCAAACCAGATCGTCAATCCTTGTTGTGCATATTGCAGGGTCAAGGAGCCAAAGCAAAGTGTGATAAGGAAACTAAATAAGAGGAAAGGAAGCAGGAGTTTCTTCATGTACATCACCTATTCTATCGTATGATGTTCATAAAAAAAACATGAGGGAAACAATGTTAGATACAAATCGCAATCGCCACATGCTCTTTTGCAGGAAACCTTTAGGAAATAAGAAGGGGACTTTGCGTTTTTCATAAAATATGGTAAACTATAGACTCAGAAAACAAAAAGGGTGATATTATGATAGCATTATTAGCAAAAAAAATGATACCAGATCATGAGAATATTGAAAATGAAAAGGTTCGTCGTGCCTATGGAAATCTAACCAGCACGGTAGGCATTGCCAACAATATTCTTTTATTTGTCTTTAAGTTTATCGCCGGTACTTTAGCGCATAGTGTTTCTATCACGGCAGATGCAATCAATAACCTGTCGGATGCCGGAAGCTCTGTGATTTCTTTGATTAGTTTTAAGTTATCCAGCAAACCGGCTGATGAGAAACATCCTTTTGGGCATGCACGCTATGAATGTATTGCCAGCATGGTGGTGGCCTGTCTGATTTTATTACTAGGCTTTGAATTAATTAAAACAAGTTTAGATAAGATCTTTCATCCGGAAGCAGTTGCCTTTTCTTGGCTGTCTTTAGTTATCTTGGTATTTTCCATTTCCGTGAAACTGTGGATGTATTCCTATAATAAAAAATATGGCAGATTGCTGCAGTCTAGCATCATGGAAGCTACAGCGGCTGACAGTATCAGTGATGTTATGGCAACCGGAGCAGTTTTATTATCTTCTATTATTTCTCCTTTGATTCATTTTAATCTAGATGGTTATATGGGCGTAATCGTTGCCTTTTTCATTCTATTTGCCGGAACCGGTATTATTAAACAGGCTCTTGATGAATTGTTAGGCCAGGCCCCTAGTGAAGATCTGGTAGAAAAGATTCAGCAAAAGATTATGAGTTATGAGGGCGTATTAGGTATGCATGATTTGATGATCCATGACTATGGCTCACATAACACTTTTGCCAGTGCTCATGTAGAGGTGGATTGTAAAGTAGATGTCTTAAAGTCCCATGATATGATTGATAACATCGAGCGTGATTTTAAAGACAATATGGGATTGGAAATGGTATTGCATATGGATCCCATCAATATTGATGATCCTTTAACGAATGAATTGCGTGATTACATTCGTACATCCGTAAAGGAGATTCATGAAGATCTAACCATCCATGATTTCCGCATCGTACCTGGAGAAACCCACACCAATTTAATTTTTGATGTTGTTGTACCTTTCCATGTGAAGATGAGCAACCAGACCATCTTGGATATGTTATCGGAAAAAGTAAGCGCGAAAGGGCATACCTATTATTTGGTTGTGACCTTTGATCGTGCCTATACCAGTCAATCGAAAACAGAGGCTGCCCAAGAATAGTTGTCAGAAAGTGGTACAGCTAGAAAGCAATCGTTAGAAAATATCCATTCATAAAAAAACCAGTCGAAACTTTCAGTGAAAGTAAAGGCTGGTTTTGTTTCTTTCAATTTAACGTTTCATCATAATAAAGCTAAGATGTCTGCCACAGTCATGATCTCTGCGATAGCTGAACAGCGCTTCATTTGGCTGAAAGGTATCGTTTTTATTTACCGTTATTTGTTCTTCGGGAACACCTAGCTGTAACAGCATGGCTTTATTTAATCCTTTGTTGTTTACCAACGCCTTGCCATTTTGCAAATAGGTGATATAAGCGGATGTATCAAAGCTCATCTGCTGCACTTTTTCAATGACATCTTGACCTACCTCAAAGCTATGATAGTTAATGGCAGGACCGATGTAGGCATGCAGATGGGCAGGCTGTACCCCTTCCTGTGCGAGCAAATAGGCAACACTTTTTCGTGTGATTTCTTTTACGGTACCTTGCCATCCACTATGAATCGCCGCAATTAGGTGGGTGAATGGATCATACAACAGCACCGGTACACAGTCGGCATGAAAAACACCAAGGGCAATATGACTTTCTTTTGTATATAAAGCATCACAATCCGCAATACCATCCACATAAAGCAAGCTGCCCTTTCCTGCATCTGCCTTTGTTACTTCATGCATATGGTCACTGTGGGTCTGCTGCGCAAATACCCATTGGTTTAGAGAAATACCAAGATCCTCGCTTAATCTTTGGCGATTCGCAATTACGTCAGTTAGGTTTCCTCCCACATGTAAAGCCATATTGTTATCTTCTTTTGCTTGTGCATCTCGCAGCGTTGTTCCAGCTACGATATCTTCATCATCTTTCCATATTATTTTATTCATAATAACCTTCTCTTTCTTCTCTATTAGTATACGATTTTGATAAGAAAACTTTCTTATTTTCATAATAGAATTACATACAGCGAAAGTATAGCATGCTTTTTTTAAAATGCAAACGCCTTTGCCTCTAAGAAAGGAGGCATATGGCAAAGGATTTTTAGGAAATTAGCACTAAAGTGTTGACAGTGCTAACAAAAAGGAATATACTGTTAGCAGACATAGAGGTGGAGTGCTAGAAAGGAGTGAAAGACATGCTAACAAATCGCCAGATATCCATATTTAAAGCAATTGTTGATGAGTTCACCAGAACAGCAGAACCAGTTGGCTCTAAGCGATTGATGGATTTGTTAGAGTTCACTTGTTCCAGTGCTACCATACGAAATGAAATGGCTGCATTAGAGGATGTCGGCTTGCTGGAAAAAACACATACCTCCAGCGGACGCATTCCAAGCAGTAAAGGGTATCGCTTCTATGTTGAACATCTGATGGAGAAGCAACTTGATGAAGGAGTTAAGAATTCTCTTCAGGAAGTATTCAAGGAACGCCATTACTCAATGGATGAAATCGTCAAGAAAAGCTGTGACATCCTATCGCAGATGACATCATTAACATCTGTCGTGTTAGGACCGGAAAGCAAGTATCAAACCTTGCAGCACATTCAGCTATTTCCGTTGACAGAACGCAGTGCAGTCGCCGTCTTTATTACAGACCATGGGCATACGGAAAATAAAACGTTCCATTTTAACACCGAGGTCAGTATAGACGATATCAAGACCTGCTGCAATTTGTTGAATGATAAGCTGAGCGGCACACCGATCAATGAGGTCGTGGAGCGCATGCAGGAAATTGAGCCTTTATTAGCTAGTCATGTCGCACGACATGAAGTCTTGTTTGAAGCCTTCGTCAGTGCTTTCATGAAATTCGCTACGGAGCATGTGTATTGCAGCGGTAAAACCAATATGTTATACCAGCCGGAATTCGCAGATATCGAAAAGCTCAAGGAATTGATGAAGATGTTGGAAGACAGCTCTTTATTCCGTCAGATTGCCAATCACGAAGGCAACATGGCAATTGAAATCGGCGGTGAAAACGAATTGATCCATATGAATGATGTTGCTGTTGTCAGCAGTAAGTTCAAAGTTAATGACAATGAAGAAGGTGAGCTGATGATCGTTGGTCCAACCCGCATGCAGTATAGCCGTGTCGTTGCTTTGATGGAGTATATGAGCAAGGTTCTTGAAGATTTGTATCGACAGGAAGAAGTATAGGAGGTCATCATGCAGGAAGAAAAAGAATTGCAACAAGAAACAACATGTGACTGTGAAAAAGAAGCGTGTAAAACCGAAGAAGTAAAAGAAGCTGGCAAAGACGAAAAGGCAGCGGATAAAGAAGTAAACAAAGATGCGAAGGCAGATGATAAAGAAGCAAAAAAAGATGCCAAAGCTGAAGAAAAAGAAGAAAAGAAAAGCGCGAAGTTCTCAAAACGCAAGCGCATTGAAGAATTAGAAGAAGAAGTCGCTAAATTAAAGGAAGAAGTCGCTGCCAGCAAAAATGCGTATTTCAAGGCATATGCAGATGCAGAAAACTTAAAGAAGCGTTTGCAGAGTGAGGCAGACAACGTACGAAAATATCGTATCCAGGGATTCGCTACTGAAGTATTACCGGTATTGGATAATCTGGAAAGAGCACTTGATGTAAAGGTTGAAGATCCTAACATCAAAAATTATGTGAAAGGATTTGAGATGATTTATCAGCAGCTGGTACACATTTTGGAAAATGAAGGTGTCAAAGTAATTGAAGCACAGGATAAACCATTTGATCCAAATTATCACCAGGCACTGATGCAGGAGGCCAAAGAAGGCGTAGAATCCGGTATGGTCATTGAAGTTCTGCAGAAGGGTTACATGTTAAAAGATCGCGTATTACGTGCAGCACTCGTAAAAGTGAGTGAATAAATTAAGGAGGAAATTCATATGAGCAAAATTATTGGTATTGACTTAGGTACAACAAACAGCTGTGTCGCTGTGATGGATGGCGGAGAATGTAAGGTTATTACAAATCCGGAAGGAAATCGTACAACACCATCTGTTGTCGCATACAAAAACGGTGAAAGAATTGTCGGTGATGCCGCAAAACGTCAGGTAGTCACAAACAAAAATACTGTTTCATCTGTAAAACGTTTAATGGGTACAAATGAAAAAGTAGAATTGGAAGGAAAACAGTATACACCTCAGGAAATCAGTGCGATGATCCTGCAGTATTTGAAAGGTTATGCAGAAGATTATTTAGGAGAAAAAGTAGAAAAAGCGGTGATTACAGTGCCTGCTTACTTCAACGATGCACAGCGTCAGGCTACAAAAGATGCTGGTAAGATTGCTGGTTTGGAAGTAGAACGTATTATCAACGAACCTACAGCTGCAGCTTTGGCTTATGGTATCGATAAGACAGAAAAAGAACAGAAAGTTTTGGTATATGACTTAGGTGGTGGAACATTTGATGTTTCTATCCTGGAATTAGCAGATGGTACTTTTGAAGTATTATCAACAAACGGTGATACGAAATTAGGTGGCGACGACTTCGATAACGTTGTTGTTGATTGGATGGTTGATACCTTCAAGAAAGAAAACGGTGTTGATTTACGTAAAGATACAATGGCAATGCAGCGTTTAAAAGAAGCCGGTGAAAAAGCGAAGAAAGATTTATCCGGTATGGTACAGACACAGATTTCTTTACCATTCATCTCTGCTGGTGCTGATGGACCATTGCACTTCGAAGCTACTTTAACACGTGCAAAATTTGATGAAATGACAAAACACTTGGTAGATCGTACAATGGAACCTGTTCGCAACGCACTGCGTGATGCTGGCTTAACAAAGAACGATATCCATCAGGTATTGTTAGTAGGTGGATCTACACGTATTCCAGCTGTTCAGGAAGCAGTTAAGAATGCTTTAGGCAAAGAGCCTAACCGTTCAGTAAACCCTGATGAAGTAGTTGCTATGGGTGCTGCTATTCAAGGTGGTGTTATCCAGGGTGATGTAAAAGATGTATTGTTGCTGGATGTTACACCATTGAGCTTAGGTATTGAAACTATGGGTGGTGTCATGACAGTATTGATTCCACGTAATACAACTATCCCTACAAGCAAATCACAGGTATTCTCTACAGCAGCTGATAATCAGCCAGCCGTTGATATCCGCGTATTGCAGGGTGAACGTCCAATGGCAAATGATAACAAGGAATTAGGTATGTTTAAACTGGATGGTATTGCTCCAGCACGTCGTGGTGTTCCACAGATTGAAGTAACTTTCGATATTGACGTAAATGGTATCGTTCATGTATCTGCGAAGGATAAGGGTACTGGTAAAGAACAGTCTATTACGATTCAGAATACTAGCGGTTTAAGTGATGAAGAAATCGATCGTATGGTACGTGAAGCAGAAGAACACAAAGCAGAAGATGAAAAACGTAAAGAAGAAATTGATTTACGTAACCGTGCAGAAGGCTTTATCGCACAGATTGATGGTATGTTAGCTGACAGTGGTGATAAGATTGACGCTAAACAGAAAGAAGAAACACAGAAATTGCGTGATGATTTACAGAAATCACTGGATGAAAATGATATGGCAGCTGTGAAAGAAAAACTGGATGCTTTGGAAAAAGCAGCACAGGCAGCTAGTGCACAGATGTATCAGCAGCAGGCAGGAAATCCTAATGATGCTGGTAATGCACAGGGTGCAAACGATGACAATGTCGTAGATGCTGAATTTGAAGAAAAGAAATAAAATGTTTGACGACTACAAATCCTAGTGCTTGCGCTAGGTTTTGTATGTTGTTAGAAAGAGGATTTAGGATAGCGAGTTTGTTGTCATAAAGAGAATGATGCGTCATAAATAAAATAAAGAATGGTATTTGTGGCAAAGTATGATAAAATAAAACCCGGTATGAAGAAATGTGACATGAATATTTAATGGAACATTTTATCATTTATTTATAACAAGCAATTCAGGAAGGTGATGAGCATGGCAGAAAAACGAGATTATTACGAAGTCCTTGGATTAAGCAAGGGTGCAAGCGAGGATGAAATAAAAAAGGCATATCGTAAGATGGCCAAAAAATATCACCCGGATATAAATAAAGAACCGGGTGCAGAAGAAAAATTTAAAGAAATAAATGAAGCTTATGAAGTATTGAGCGATCCACAGAAAAAGGCAACCTACGATCAGTTTGGTTTTGCCGGTATGGATGGTGCACAGGGCTTTGGCGGTGGCGCCGGATTCGGTGGATTTGAAGATCTGAGCGATATCTTTGGTTCTTTCTTTGGTGGAGGTTTTGGCGGTGGAAGTCGCCGTGCCAGCAATGGACCACGTAAGGGAAATGATCGTTTCATGCAAATGCGCATTGATTTCATGGATGCTATCTTTGGTAAAACCGAAACGATTACAATTGATGTGGATGAACAATGTGATGAATGCATGGGCAGCGGTGCACGCAGTAAATCTGATGTGAAATCTTGTAGTCGTTGTGGTGGTACAGGTACTGTAACTCAGCAGCAGCGTACACCATTTGGTGTTTTCCAATCACAAACGGTTTGTCCGGATTGTAATGGTACAGGGAAAACGATTGCCCACAAATGTCCAAAATGTCATGGAAAAGGCTATGAGCATAAGCGTGTAAAGCTGGATATTAAGATTCCGGCAGGTATTCAATCTGGTCAGCAGGTTCGTGTGCCAAACAAAGGTGAACGTGGTGTAAATGGCGGTCCTAATGGTGATTTATATATCGAAATCTTAGTTACTCGTCATAATCAGTTTGTCCGTGATGGCAATGATATAAGAATCAGTGTACCAATCAGTGCGATTGATGCGACGTTAGGTTGTAAGATTGATGTTCCAACAGTGTATGGTGATGTAGAATTAACCATACCGGCAGGTACACAATATGGACAACAGTTCCGCTTGAAAGGTAAGGGTGTAAAATCACCTAGAGGTTCGCAAGGTGATCAGTATGTGGAAATCACAGTTGAAATACCTAAAAAGCTTTCTCGTGAAGAGAAGGAATTATATGAGAAGATACGTAATCGTAAAGATCATGAAAGTCCATTTGAAAAATTCAAGAATGCGTTTAAATAGTAAGAAGAAAGATACAACAAATTACTTGTTGTGTCTTTTTTTATATGAGATTGAATTTAATATTGGTCTTTTAAGTAATCTAATCTATGATACCGAAATTTAGGTTGGTTTTACGTTCATACAAGGATTCTAGCTGATGGAGAATAATAAAAACAAAAGGAAGTATCATAATTCATCTTCGTTATGTCATTGTTTAGAAATTTTTAAGATTTTATTTCAACAGTTGATAAGAACTATCCTTCATACTGATAACAGTAAGAAAGAGGAGATGAAGATGAAAAAACAAAGAAAACAAATTAGTTTTGCCATCATCTGTATACTGTTTACGATTGCCTTATGTATCATCATTGCATCTACCCCCTTTTTAAGAACGATTGATACAATGGATGGTATCGTATTGGCAATGGCAGTTGGCTTTATGATAAAAACCACCTTACAGCGCTATATGATACAGCAACAAAAACGGTGGGAGGGATAAGATGGAACTATTTGTATACTGCATCTGTACGGTATGCACGTTTGCAGGATTTCTTCTGCATAGGAATATCTAAGCTTTCCAAGTGAATAGAAATCGGTTAAAATAAAACAAGTAAATAAGAGAGGGCGTTGAAACATATGGAACATACCGTATTAGTTGTTGAAGATGAACAAGGAATCCGCGAGGCAATCGCAATATATCTAAAGAATCAGGGCTATCAAGTGTTGTTAGCGGAAAATGGAAAAGAAGGACTTGACTTGATTCATACCAATGATGTACATTTGGCAATCGTAGATATCATGATGCCGATCATGGACGGTATCACTATGACGATGGAATTGCGTAAAAACTATGATTTCCCGGTGATTTTTTTAAGCGCGAAATCAGAGGATATCGATAAAATCAATGGTTTAAATATAGGAGCGGATGATTATGTCACAAAACCTTTTGGCTCAATGGAATTATTAGCACGTGTGCGTTCTCAATTGCGCCGGTATGAACAAATATTATCGCTACAAACAGCATCCAAACAAGATAAAACAGAGAAAAATCCCCATCGTTTCTGTGTCGGCGGATTAGAACTCGATACCTATACAAAGGATGTATATGTAGATGGCAGGCGTGTCAAATTGACTCCGAAAGAATTTGCTATTCTTCAATTGTTGATGGAATCCGCAGGAAGAGTGTACTCAGCAAAACAGATTTATGAGCAAGTATGGGAAGAAGAAGCCATCAATACAGAGACAATCATGGTACATGTTCGTAAATTGCGTGAAAAAATTGAAGTGAATCCTCGTCAGCCACAATATTTGAAAGTGGTATGGGGCGTAGGATATAAAATTGAAAAAGGATAGGTGAAAAGCATGAAGCAAAAAAGAATATTTTTAAGTGTATGGATCATGTTGCTCAGTGTGATCAGCATAACTATATGCAGTTTTTATCCATCATCTAAAATGGATAAAGAGAATATGCATAAAACCATTCAGAATGTACTGGGAGATGAATTGTTCTTCTATGCACTCAGTATGAATCAATTTGCGGATGAACAATGGTCCTATCCAAGGTTTTCAAATTTTCCTGAAAAAAGTCATTTTGAAGATGAGTATATAAGCTTGATGGATCGAGCAGTCTCCTGTTTCCAAAATGATGAAAATGTACAATATATCGTTTATGATGCAAATACAAAAAAACGATTAGCAGCGAATGTCAAGGATGATTTAAGTGAAAATGATAGTATGTTTTATGGCATAGGAACTTTTAAGAAAGATGGTTCTTTACAGCTGAGCGGAGATTTTGGTAACTATACGAATGGTGCTAAAGATTATTTGGTGGATTGTATGAATACGTTTATCCGGGATCCTTCCTTATATGATCAAAAAAATGATGCAAAGGTTTCTTTTCGTAATGATTTTACAGTTGTTATACGCATCCCTGAGAAATTAACAAATAATGGTATGTATGTTTATGATACAATTTATGACAGATATGAATATACTCCTTACGTGTTTATCGCTATGGGAGTAGGTGCTTGTATTTTAGCTCTATTCATACTTCTAGTACCGATTCGTATCGTAGAACAATGTCAACCGTTCAAAATTTTTGTGCAAATCAAGTTTGAAATCAATTCCATTTTAGCCTGTTGCCTGATTACCTTTGGCTGCATGGGTGTAGTGGTGCTTTCTAATTATACGATGAATGGCTTATTGGCTGAAATATTGTTACGATATGAAATGTGGGATGGCATAAGCCTACTTGCGAACCTTGCGGCATGGATGTTGTTATTTGCTTATTTATCAATCATTTTCTTTTTGCTAAAGTATATAATTGCCCATGGTGTGATTCGCTATTTGAAAGAGGGCACCTTCATTGGCAGTATCATTCGGCGTTTTAAGCATTATGTTAATGCTTTAGCAGATGTAGAACTAGATAAATTGAATCAGAGTTTGATCAAACTGCTATTGATAAATTTGCTAATCGTTATTATCTTTTGTTCCTTGCAGGGATTTGGTATCATCCTTTCCTTTGGATATACAATTGCTCTTTTCTTTTGGCTGCGTGATAAGTTGAAAGAGGTAAAATTAGAGTATCAAGAATTACTAGAGAATGCAAAGGCGATGGAAGAAGGACGTTTTGATTATGAATATACACATGTAGATGGTGTATTTAAAGAACTACAACAGGAATTAACCCAAGTGCGCAGTGGTTTTGAAAAAGCTGTGCGTGAAGAAACAAAATCGCAGTTAATGAAAACGGAGCTTATCAGTAATGTATCACATGATTTAAAAACACCATTGACCGGTATGCGAAATTATGTTGAATTGTTGCAAGATACGACATTGTCAGAAGAAACAAGAACACAATATGTACAAATGCTTGCTCAATATACACAGCGTTTAAGTCGTCTGATTGAAGATTTATTTGAGGTTAGTAAAGTTAATAGTGGAAACATTCAGTTAAATCTTATGGAGTTAGATGTCAAAGCATTAATCGAACAAGCACAAGCTGAATGTAGTGAATTATTACAAGAGAAGCATTTACAGGTCATTACTAGCTTTGATCAAGAACAATATTTGGTTGCGTTAGATGGCGATAAAACCATGCGAATTTTTGAAAATTTATTTATCAATATCGGGAAGTATGCATTGGCCAATACAAGAGTTTATGTGATGGTGAAAGCAGAAAATGAAACGGTGATAATCACCATGAAAAATATATCCGCGGAACCATTAAATTTTGATGAAACGCAAATTGTCGAACGTTTTCAACGAGGTGACTCTTCTCGTCATGGAGAAGGAAGTGGTTTAGGCTTGGCAATCGTTAAAAGCTTTACGGAGATTCAAAATGGTCAATTCCATATTGAAGTAGATGGGGACTTATTTAAAGCTATCGTGCAATTCGCTTTGCCTTCTGATGCAAATATAAACTGATAAACAGTAATCGCACAAAGCATGCTAGTTTAAGAATTTCTTAGCTATGCATGCTTTATTTTATCCTCAATCGTTTTCATGAAAAGAAGCTCATAGGAAATCGATGAAGTTCTTATAAGACATCACCTGTGATAATAATTCCAGTATAAGAATTGCTAAAAACCTTCTAGGTATGGTACTATAACCACACTATAGAATTGAGGGATATAATGAAGAAATATGTAAATTTGTTAGATGGTGCGATACTTCCGGCATTAAGCTCATTAGCACTACCTATCATGGCAACCAGTTTGATACAAATGGCATATAATCTTACCGACATGTTATGGATTGGCAGAATCGGGGCAAATGCTGTGGCATCTGTCGGTGCTGCCGGTATGTTCATGTGGCTTTCCAATGGCCTAGTCACCTTAGCCAAGATGGGTGCTCAGGTCAAAGTTGCACATTCTTTAGGCGCACAAGATCAAAACAAGGCAGCATGTTATGCCCAAAGTGCCATACAGATGGGCATTGTTTTCGCATTGGCATTTGGTTTTGTCACGGTCGTTTTTTCACGGCAAATGATTGGCTTTTTTAAATTAAACAGTGCACAGGTAGCAGGCGATGCACAAAGTTATTTAATCATCACCTGTGGCCTGGTGATTTTCTCATTTCTTAATCAGATATTCACGGGTATTTTGACAGCCATGGGAAATTCTAAGACTTCCTTTATAGTGACCGCTTTGGGATTGCTCATGAATATCCTCTTAGATCCTATTTTTATCTTTGGTTTTGGTGGGATACCGGCGATGGGAGTGCGTGGGGCAGCTATAGCTACAGTAATGGCCCAAATGATTGTTTGTCTATTATTTCTCATGGCAATAAGAAAAGATACACTTATTTTTTTACAAGTACATATTCTTTCACATATACACAAGGAAGAAATGAAGGAAATATTTCGTATTGGGCTGCCTATTGGATTACAAAGTATGTTGTTTAGCAGCATCTCTATGGTGATAGCACGCTTTATTGCCGGTTGGGGTGATGCAGCCGTTGCAGTGCAAAAGGTTGGCTCACAGATAGAATCCATTTCTTGGATGAGTGCGGAAGGCTATGCCGCTGCTTTAAATAGCTTTGTAGCTCAAAATCATGGTGCGCATAATGCACAGCGTATTCGCAAGGGATATCGTTTGTCTATGAGATTGATGATAAGCTGGGGCATCCTTTGTAATTTGATATTGCTTTTATTTCCGCAGTTTATTTTTCAGATTTTCATCAATGAACCAAAAGTCATTTGGATGGGCGTAGATTATTTACGTATCTTAGGTTTCTCCCAATTGTTTATGTGTATGGAAATTACTACTGCCGGTGCTTTTAATGGTTTAGGTAGGACATTGCCACCTTCGATTATATCCGTAACCTTGACGGCCGCTCGTATACCTTTGGCAATGTTGCTGGGAAATGGGCTTGGTTTAAACGGTGTTTGGTGGGCCATTACCATAAGCTCCATTTTTAAAGGTGTGTTACTGTTTGGTTGGTTTTTATGGGATATGAAAAAACCGGATTTCTTAGTTCAAGACCATCCGTCAAAAAGTATTTGTTAAGTTCTTAGTAAGCGATAAAGATATAAAAAACATCCAAATAGAAAGGTCTGTACTGGTAAGCGTTGATATTCCCAAGCGAATCCCCTATCTGGATGTTTTTTTATTTTCATAGTGGTTGTTATGGATGAAGGATAGCCATGATAAGAATATCGTGATAACTGCCATCATAATATAAGCCATCTTTTTTTCGTCCTTCTATCTGATAGCCACAACATTCATACACATGTTGGGCACGAGGATTGTAATCAAACACTTCCAGTTCAATGCGATGAAGCTGTAAGGTATACAATCCAAAATCCGTAACAGCTTTTACGGCCTGTTTACCGATGCCTTTATTTGTTTGTGTGCTTGAAAATAAAGCAATTCGAAAACCAGCCATGTTAGCATCCCAATCAATGTCATTTAAAACAGCTTCCCCAATTAACTCGTCTTGATATGTAAATATTAAAAAATCATAGCGATCATCAGCTTCAGCAATACGTTCGACATAATCGTAGATCATCTTTTTGCTAAACGTTTGTGTCGTTCCGGTAAAACGTCTCACTTCCTCATCTTCTTGCGCAAAACCTTTCTCATAATACATGGCGGCATCTTCTTTTCGTAGCAAACGAAGATAACAGTCTTGTACATACAAAACATCTGTTGTTTGTTTCTCATGTCTCATGCAATCCACCCAAACTTTTTACAAGCCTTCCATATTCCATCACGTGTATTAGTATCTGTCACATAATCCGCTTTTTTCTTCAAGACTTCTTTAGCATTTCCCATCGCGATACTTGTCCATTGTGAATCAAACATGACCAAATCATTTGTATCATCACCAAATACAACAACATCTTCAGCTTTTCCATCAATATAGCGCAACATGTCTATAATACCATCTTTTTTTCGGTCATGTTGAATTGTTAAGTAAGCATCGACGAAGCGGAGTTGGCCGACTTCTTTTAATAAAGGAATGCGATCTTCTTCATCAATAGGTACGGAGATATATAGTTTATAAATATCTTTTGCATCCTCAATGCGAAAGTTTTGATCATACACATAGCGTGTAGGTTCTTGACGTTCTCCACATTGTTTTACAAACGTGTCATCTATCCCATAAAGGTCAATAGAATCATCTAGCATTGCTAATACACCATATCCAGCATTGATTGCTTGATGATATAAGGTAATACTTTGTTCACGATCTAAGGGAATGTTTTGGATAAGTTCATCGTTTACTACGAGTGCATTTCCTCCGCAACAAACCATGTTATGCAGATGGACGCTTTCCATAAAGGGTCGTGCCTTATAATGTGCACGCCCTGTGGCAATCGCCACAAAATGTCCGTTTTTTTGCAGCTCATCTAGTGCTTTCTGAGCACTAGGTACGATTTTTTTAGTAGCATTGTCGGTTAATGTACCATCAATATCAAAAAAGATATATTTCTTCTTCATTGTAATCACCTTTCTATTTGGTATTATCATACAGGAAACAAAGAATTTTGACAAGAATAGTGGGCCATACAAGAGCCATCCTAACAATAGGTGATAAGATGAAAATTGGATATGCTTGTACACTGGCATTACAGGATGATACAAAAATGCGTAGCTGTATCGCAAAAAATGCGAGTGAGTTGCGTTTAATAGAACTGATAGATCACAATTTAACCGCTTTATCAAATATTCTGACATATAATCATCAACAGGGAATTAAAATGTTTCGCATTAGTTCAGACATCATACCTTTTGGCTCTAGTCCTATCAACAGTGTTGACTGGCAGACTTTGTTTCAGTCAGCCTTTACTTTCTTACAAGAACAAATTAAACGCTATGATATGCGGGTTTCTATGCATCCTGGACAATATACGATTATAAATTCTCCTAATCCGGAAGTGGTACAAAGAGCGATAGTTGATTTACAATATCATTGTGCGCTTTTGGATCTTTTATGTGAGGATGCCACGCATAAGATGGTGTTACATGTGGGTGGGGTATATGGCGATAAACAGGAAGCGATGAAACGTTTTATGGCAGAATATCGAGAATTGGATGAGACAATCAAACGACGTTTGATCATTGAAAATGATGATCGCTATTATACATTAGAGGATGTCTTATGGATCGCGGAAAAAATCCAGATACCGGTGGTCTTCGATAATTTGCATCATAAATTAAATCCATCTCTTACCAATCTTAATGAAAAACAATGTCTAGCGTTGGTAAAGCAGACTTGGAAATCCGTTGATGGGCGCATGAAGATGCATTACAGCGAACAGGATCCGTTAAAACGTGCCGGTGCCCATGCCTCATCTATTGACATAGAGACATTTTTGGAATTCTGCAAAGATTTACAAAAAGAGGAAGTTGATATCATGTTAGAGGTTAAAGATAAACATGTTTCTGCATTGCGTGTGATAGAAGCATTGCGAAATAAATATCCATGGCTGCTTGAGGAATAAAGTAAAAAGCCCTGTGCATACTAAAGATTGACAAGGAGGAATCAGTAATGAAAAAAACAATGAAAGTATTGCTGGCAGCATTTCTGTTCACAGGTATATTACAAGGCTGTAGCAGTAATAACAATGAAACCACTGGTAAGGAAAATCAAAGTGATACCGGTGATGTTGCAAATGATGTAAAAAATGATATTGATGACAGCATTGACAATGTCATGAGCTTCTTCAATAACAAAAAAGTTGAGCTTGAGAATATGCAGCCAATCAAAAATATGGAATTTGCGGCATATGAAGGAAAAAGCTTTGAGGTGAATGGCAAAACAGCTTATCTATATCGTGTAAAAAGTAATGATGAAAACATGAAAAAAGTCTTAAAAGAGGCTAGAGAAAAAGGTAAAGTACGAGTAAATATCAAAAATAAAGAAATGGAGTATGGAGCAAAAGTAAATGGAAATTTCTTACTGTTATATGACCCAAATGCTGATATGAACGATGTCTTAACAACATTTGATGGTTATACAAGTGGTGGAGTAAATGCAGGAACAAGCGCCAAAGATACGACCAATACGCCAACAAGTGATGGTGCATATGGAAATGCCAAAACAAACGATCCCAATGCCGGTAATACGACAAGTGGGAATCAAAATGGTGATGTGAATAATAATGGTAAAACAAATGCCAACAATACCAATGGAACCAATGCTGCAGGACAAAATGAAAACTAAGTAAATATAAAATAAATCTTTCTATATATGAATTGTAGGAAGATTTTTTTGCTGTACAGATAATAAAAAAAAGTTTATACTATTTTTATATTATTACACAAATAATGTAACAATGTGGTTTATGATATAGCCGTAAAGATAAGGAAAGAGGTTGAGGCTATATGATAAACGAGAGAAAAATGGCAAAGGAATTATTAAATGCAGTTTGGAACAAGGAAACGGAAAGAATCAAGGAACTTTTAGATTTTGGGGCGGATCCCAATTGGATTTTCAATGGCTATCCCATCTTATTACATGCTGTCTATACGCGTAATGTAGATGCTGTTCTGGCATTTTTAGAAGCAGGAGCATATCACACGGAAGAGGCATTAGGTTTTGCGTTAGAAAATGGAATAGGTGAAGTCGTGGCGGCTTTAGCACCCAAAGGTATCGTACCAAAGAAAAAAGAAGTTGAACCGGTTTTTGGTTCTTTTCCATCCCGCTATAGTCCATTGGACTATCATCCAAAGGTCATACGTTCCTAATGGGAAGGATGAGAGGAAATGAAACGCAGTGCACGCTGTATTCAAATGTTGCAATTATTAAAAGCAAGAGGTTTTTTATCAAGAGAAGAATTAGCGACATTATTAGATACAAATATTCGCAATGTATCCGAATATCGCAAAGAACTTGAAGAGGCAGGCTATTCCATCATTAGCACGACCGGCAAATATGGCGGTTATCAGCTGGATGCATCCTGTCTTTTTCCAATTGTCGGTTTACGGCAAGAAGAGGTTAAGGCGGTGAGTGAGGCGATCAGCTATATGAAGAGTCATGATGATTTTTTGCTGTTGCCACAATTTTTATCTGCGATGGATAAATTAATGGCAACGCTTACTATGGAAAAAAAGGAAGGCGGTATTTATGTGAAGGGCAATACCCCATTACTTAATCCAATGTTAAAGGAATTTATCATGCGAATGGATGGTGCTCGTAATGATCAACTTGCTGTTGATATTGTATATAAAGGAATGCATGCTAAAAATTTTGAAAAGGTACGTATTCATCCATATGAAATCTTGAACGATGCAGGGAGCTATTATTGTTTAGCATATTCATTGAAGGCAAAGGATTATCGAAATTTTAAGTTTAGTGAAGAGCGTATGAAACAAGTGCAAGTAAGTGATGTGAAATTTCAGCGGGATGCTGATTTTCAAGTAAGTGAGCATATTGGCAAAAAGGGTCTTATTCGTAATGAGGTTTATGAATTGGATGTATTGATACATGGTGAGAGTGCTTTGTTAGTAAGTGAAAAAATGATTGGCATCGATCCGAAAGGTGAATGGATAGATGAACATGTTTTACATTTCACAACGATCATGGAAGGGAAAATTCCAGCTATGCAGTTTCTGTTATCTTTGGGTAATCAGGTCGAAGTAAGAAAACCCCTCTCTTTAAAAGCGGAACTAAAACATATTGTAGAAGACATGTTTCGACAATATCATGAAACGAAGGTTCCAACTTATGATATAATACAAGATAGAGAAAGTGTGGAGAAATAAAATGTATCATATTACCGATATAAAAAAGATGGAACGTTGTGAACGTTTGTTTTGGTTAAGTAGAAGAGTTCAAAAGTCATTTACTCCTTATGTGCAATATACAGAAAGTATGACTTCGCTGATGAAAGAACGTCTGTTGTTGCCAAATGATTGTTTTGAAGGACAGGCAAATGATGATCCTGCTTTAGCGTTGCAGGCTTTCGCAGAGAAAAAGCCATTGGTCAATGCCCGTTTTGCATATGAAGATTTACGTATCAAAGTTCCTGTACTTATACAGGAGGAAGGTAAGACCATCCTGTATATGAGTTATCGCAGCTGTTACCCTAAGGAACAGGAAGCTCAATATATCGCCGATATCATTGCGGTGTTGCAATTGTTGGATATTAGAATAGATGAAATCTATGCCATTCATTTGAATGCGGAGTATATACGGGGAAAAACATTAGATGTACATGCATTACTTACCATCAGTGATCATTTTTATAATTCACATAATCGCCCTGGTAAAAATATTTTTCAGCTTGTACAAATGAAACTGCGAGATATTCGCCCATTGCTTGAGAATATGCGTATATTAGATGCATTGGATGAGATAAAACCAAAGCGGACATCGTTTTGTACTAGAGGAAATAAATGTTCTTTTTATAAAGAATGTTTTCAAGAAGAAAGTCAACCTGGCGCTATTACTAATCTAGTTCAATCACAGCATAAATATGCGATGAAAGAAGAGGGAATCCAACGTTTAAAGGATGCCGATCTTGATCGTATTGAAGGAACACGCCATCAATATGCCCAGATCATGGCGGATACATATGGCGGGCTGTATGTGGATGTTGCCGCCTTAAAAACTTGGCGCAAAGATCATATCAGTTATCCCCTTTCTTATCTGGATTTTGAATGGGAAACGTATGCCTTTCCACCTTATGAAGGAATGAAGCCTTTTGATGTTTTGACCTTTCAGTTCAGCCTCCATGTTGAAGAGGAAAAAGGAAAGACATTACAACATACTGGTTTTATCGGTGAGAAAGATTGTCGCCTTGCCTTTATAGAAGCTTTGTTAGCAAGTGTACCGAAAACGGGAACGATTTTAGTCTATAATATGGAGGGGGCTGAGAAACTGCGCTTGGTACAATTGGCCCAACAGTTTCCGCAATATGAAAAAGCTTTGATGCAGATATGGGAACGCATGGTGGATTTATCCCTGCCTTTTTCCACCGGAAATGTTTATGATGTACGTATGGCAGGTCTGTTTTCTTTAAAGACGTTGGTGCCGATTTTCAGTTCTTATCATTATGAAGATTTGGCCATTTCTTATGGATTAGATGCGGTAGCAAAATGGCGGGAGTATCAAGAAAGTGAAGGTACTAAGAAACAACAAATCTATGAGGAGTTAACACAATATTGTGCAATGGATACTTATGCAGAATATATCGTCTATCATGCTTTAGAAGGATTTATGGATGTTTAAGCGACTGCAACGTAGTGATTATGAGATGATCTTAGCAATGATCATCTTTGGCACACTTGCTCCATTTGTACGCAATGTAGCAACATCCAGTGCCACCATAGCTTTTTCAAGAACCTTGTTGGGAGCTATCGTATTGCAAATTATGCTCCTTTTTAAACGACAGACGCATTCTTTAGCGAAAGGTGAAAGAAAGCTTATGGTGCTATCTGCAGCTGCGTTAGCCGGTAATTGGATTTTTTTATTTGAAAGCTATCGTTATGTCAGTGTGTCCATAGCAACCATGCTGTATTATACAGCTCCTATATTGGCTTTGTTATTATCTTTTATATTCTTTCATGAGCCACTTACCAAACGTCAAATAGGGTGTTTTATATTAACCTTGATTGGCTGTATTCTCATTTCATGGCAACCACAAAGTGCATTTAACTTACGTGGTGTGATTATGGGATTATGTGCTGCTTTCTGTTATGCAATGATTTTATTACTACAACGTTTTCGAAAGCCAATGCCTGGATTATTATTGACAAGTTGGCAGTTATCGATTGCGGCCATCCTACTTGGCATATATTTAGTAATAAGTAAAGATACCACCATGTTACATATATCGTTAGCCCAACTTCCCTGGTTGTTATGCATTGGTATTGTTCATACTGCATTGGCGTATTATTTATATTTTCATGCATTGGCTCACTTAGCTTTAGCACGTAGTGCATTATATAGTTATCTCGATCCGTTGACTGCTATATTACTATCTTTTCTAATCTTGCAAGAATCGTGTACAGGAATGCAGGGAAGTGGAATCGTCTTATTATTTAGTGCTATGCTCTTATATTCATATCAGAAATGAGGTGTCAATATGCTGTATCGATTAGAACAAAAAATGATTCCTATTACACTAGATGATGTCAATGATACCGTGTTATGTGCAGGCGTATATCGCATGGCGGAAATGGAACCATTACTTGCCCATTTTGGCTTTGCCCCACAGACATTGCGGGAATTGAAAGAACATCATCAGCATACGGTTAATAAGTTAGATGCTTATTTTGGTTATTGCTTTGGTCTTGTGCATGAAATTATAAAACAGGATGAAGAACTTTCTTTTATTCATATTGGTGTATATTTTAAAAAGAACCTCATCTTACTAGTTTGTGAAGATGAAAAAGCATTGCAGCGATTTCAACACAGGTTAGAGTTAATACCAAACACCAGTTATAGCCTAGAACATGTTTTGGCTATTCTTTTAGAAAGTGTTTTGGCACCTATGCATCCTCTATTTGAATCTATTGAGAATACAATCATGCAGATGGAAGAAGATATTTTGAGTATGCAAAAGGTGACGATGACTGCCAATATCATGAAGATTCGTCGTGAAATCACGATGCTGTCACATTACTTTGCGCAAATGATGGATATCGCCGAGGAGTTGCAACAAGATGAAAATGATCTATTTCAAAAAGATCAGTTGCATCATATTCGTATTTTTGCCGATCGTGTGCAACGCTATGAACAAAGCGTGCAAATGCTAAAAGATTACATCATACAAGTACGCGAATTGCAGCAGTCACAATATGATTTGAATCTAAACCGTATGATGTATGTTTTTACGATCGTAACCATCATCTTTTTACCTCTTACATTGATTGTTGGATGGTATGGCATGAACTTTACGACTATGCCGGAATTAACATGGCGCTATGGCTATCTTTTCGTGATTGCTTTATCACTCATTACGATTGTTGGTTGTATCTGGTATTTTAAGAAAAAAGATATCTTACAATAAGAGCAGATGAAAAATGTGTATGGTGTTAAGAAAAAGCGATAAGAGTAATTGTATAATTGATGCAGAAGAGCGCATTGGTTATTCTTTTCTAGATTCAAGATTGGTTATAAAATGAATACGAGAAAAAGGCTTTTACGATACAATATTCTATCCAATCAAATACAGCATTCTTTTGCCCCTGATATTTTATCGGTATGAAGAAAAGATTTTATAGCAGCACTCGCTGTTTTTTTTGTAAACTCACAAAATTATTTTGAAAATTTTCAAAGAGTTATGAAAAAACCATCATGTTGTGCTACAATATAAGAAAAGGGAAATGAGCATATGAAAAAGAGGGAACACACAAAGACACCTTTCCTGTTACGGTTAGGGTGTTTTTCAAAAATCGCATGTATATATAAAGCGCTGCATTATCAACAGCGTTTTCAGCAGTTTCTATTGATGATCCTTTTGTTATTTGCCATGTTATCGGTATCCATCAGCGTTAGTGTCTTTACGCGTAGTGATTCTATCGTAGCACGCATTGATCAGATGCATGCCACACATACCGCAATCATTTCCGATTCACCAAAAGGAATGTACAAGTTTTTGGATGTCATACAGAAAGAAGAGCATTGCTTTGACTATTATGAAAAGACAAGCGTCTTTCCGTATGCCCCATATCCAGGAAGCTCTATCCAAGGATCTTTCCCCTTGTATATTGAAGGCTATGTGAAAAGTGATGCTAACTATCCTTTATTGGATGGCAAACCTCTAGAAAAGCTAATAGGAAATGAAATTGCCATCACCCAAAGCTATGCCAAACAGCTGGAAGATAAAGGCATCCAGGTACTTGGTCATAAGGAAGTCATCAAAGATCCATCCAATGGAAAAACGTATTCCTTTGTGATTGCTTCCATCATGGAATATCCCAACTATAACCAAGGGTATATCGGACAAAACGATATTAATAAAGTCGATATGTTCACGATTGCCAAACCAGCCGTTGCAATTGGAAATTATGAAACAATCAAGAAGCTGGAAAAAGCCTCTATCTATGGCAATGCCATGGCAAAGATACGCTTTCATGATTATCATGAGCAGGATGAATATGACCTACGTTCACGCATGTATCTGGATTATACCTATATTACCGGAGAGATGGCTTCCTATCCTGATTTCCGTCTGTTAGCAGAAGAGATGAATGCCAATAAAATCATGAATGGGATCTTTCAGTTTGTATCGCTATGCGTTACCATCTGTATGCTAATCAGCTCTTGCTTTGTGCTTTATGCTTTTATGAAACGGAAGCTGATAAAGGATCAGGAAAAATTAAGCTTAATGTTTATGAATGGGGTTCGCCGTTTGAATATCCGCAATGCCTATTTGCTGGAAATCGTACAAATCTTTTTACAGGCCTTTATCATTCATCTTATCCTTCTGTTTATGATGCAATGGTTTCTGCATGTCTTGAACCGTTACGATTTATTATTGCTGTTTACATTATCAATGAAAGGATGGCTCTTGATCATTGGCAGTACACTGTTATTTTTAGCAGCCTTGCTCTTTCAGGTAACATTGCAGGTTCGTTCCTGTTTTAAAGGCAATTTGGTAACGGCAATACGCTCGCGCTCTTTGCATTTGAAACATCATAAGAGCATACACTATCGCTATCAAAGCTTACAAATGGCGTTGCGTGATATCGTAACCACTCCATTTTCCAGCCTGCGCAGTGTCGTTTCTTTGGCCTTCGTGTTTGTGACCTTGCTGGTATTAAGTGGTACTTCTACCATCTTATTTCATCTATATACACCAGAAACGTTTGGTTTATCTTTCGATTATATGTTAAAAGGACCTATCTCCTTTTCATCTTTTACAAAGCTGCAAAAAACATATCTGGATGAAGATTTCGTGTTTGTCGCTGCGGAAAGTGCAGATACCAGTGTCTATCGTTGTTTTATGGTCGATGATCGCAGCAATCGCGATGAAAATCTCTATCATTATTATCCGGGATTATTGATGATCATGGATGGACCTTTGGATAAATTTCTTCCTTTACGAAAGGGAACCTATCCACAGGAAGCCAATGAGCAGCACTTAGGTGAGCGTGCCTTTGAGTTACAATATGGCATGACGACCAGACGTTTAGAACATGATTTTGGCTTATACACCATGCAAGATAAAAAGGTGGCACAGGATGATACATTACGTACGAAAACTTATGTAGAGTATAGTCTTAATCATTACTTATCCGCATCCCAGTTACATGGCTTTACAGAATCCATTATCAATAATGGGTATATTACATTCTTTCGCGCAAAGCGAAGACCTTTAAATACCTATTGGTATCCGGAAATTCCAACGACATTGCTACGCTTAAAGGATGAAAAGCAAGCAGCTACTTTTGAAACGACATGTAAGCAACAAGGAATCACTTATGTTCGCTACAAGGATATCTTAGATGTGCTGCAGGAGAATAACAATGCCTTACAAGCACGCTTATTTGCTATTATGGCAGGAGTTGCCAGCTTAACGATCTTAGTTGGCTGTATGACGATGTATGCAAATGTCCAAAGTGACATCGAAGAAAAACGTCGGGAAGAAGGCTATCTGTTAAAACTGGGCTGGCAAAGAAACATGCAAAAGAAACGATTGCTGTTGCATGAAATTATTTTGCTGGTTATGGCGTTCTTGCTGGGGTTATTGCTATATGCGGTATTCAAACTACCTTATTTTGCTATTTTGCGTGATTATCTAGGTTTATATACGTTGCCATCCGCATATTCAATAATGCCATGGCTAATGGCCTTGTTATGTGCAGGCGGTGTCTTGCTGTTATTGGTTATCGGAAGACATCGTGGAAGGGAGATATAATATGATTGATGTAAAAAACTTGCGAAAATCTTATCAGACGCAAGATAAGATCGTTGAAATCTTGAAAGGTATCAATATTCATGTAAATCCCGGTGATTTTATGATCATCATGGGGAAAAGCGGCAGTGGAAAGACAACGTTTCTGAATTGTGTTTCCGGTTTTGATACGATTGATGAGGGAAGTATCGAAATTGGTGGCACAAAACTAAATGAAATCAAAGGCAAAGCGTTGGAACAATTGCGTTTACATCAGTTTGGTTTTATCTTTCAGGACAATTATTTAATCGATAATCTGACAATCTTAGAAAACGTAGCGATTACTCGTTTGCAATACGATGCGAAAGCGTATGAAAAAGCAATTGAATTATTGAAGAAGGTGCATATTGATCATTTAAAGGATAACTATCCATCTCAGGTGTCCGGAGGAGAAAAACAGCGTTGTGCGATTGCCAGAGCCTTGGTAAATGAACCAAAGATCTTGTTTGCGGATGAACCAACCGCAGCCTTGGATCGACAGACTGCTGATGAAATCATGAACATCTTAAGTGAGCTGAATAAACAAGGACAAACGATCTTGATGGTAACTCATAGTCCGCGAATTGCCGCATATGGAACAAGAATGGTGTTTGTGGAAAGTGGGGTATTTGAATGCGATGAAGCCTTTACCGGTGATGATCTAGAAGCCAACTATCAGCGAGTGATGGAAATCACGGAGCGCTAAGCTTATGAAACTTGTATATAAAACGTTGCATCAGAAACAGATGTTTACACATGGCTTATTGATCGTACTGCTGTTTTTATCTATGCTGTCTTTACAAGTAACCTGCACGGTTTTTACGAAGAATCAAAGCATGGCAAAACGTATTGAACATTTAGATGTTGCCACAACAACCATCTTCAGCAGTCCTTCGATGAATTTTGATACGTATCTGAAAGAATATCAGGAACAAGGTAAATTTAACTTCACGTATGAAAAAGGTAGTGCATGGCCATACCTGCCTTATTCAACTAGCTGGATGCAGTCAAAATTTCCATTATATTTAGAAAGCTATATTCAAAGTGATGATGCATACCCTTTGTTAGAAGGAAAGCCATGCAAAGAATTAAAGGGTAATCAGATTGCCGTTATGAACGGCTATGCCAATGCTTTACGAAAACAAGGCATAGAACCCTTGCATCATCAAATTAGTATTCAAGATGATATGGGAAATGCGCATACCTTTCAAATTGAAAGCATCCTATATTATACAAACTATGAAGATGGCTATGTGAATCATAAAAATGAAGACGCAATAAAAGATTATCAAATCTTACCACCGGCTGTTGGTATCGTAAAACAAGAAACTTTGCAAAACTTACGTAATGAGATTATCAAAGCCAAAGGAGAAGGTGCGACAGGGGCCTTCAGTACGATGTTAAAAGTACGTTTTGATAGTTATGATATGCAGGATGAATATGAATTTCGCCAGGATGCTTTAGATACCTATTATATGTCATCGGCAGATTTTCGTTTATTGGCGGATGAATTAAATGGCAATCGAGTACAAGATGCTATCTTCCGTTTTGTGTCAATGAGTGTAACGGCATGTTTATTGCTAAGCTGCTTATTTGTTCTGTATGCCTTTTTAAAGCGGAAACTGCTAGATGATCAGGAAAAATTAAGTATTCTTGTCATCAATGGCATTACCAAACGCAATATTCAAAGAGCTTATGATCTGGAATATGGACGATTGTTTGTATTCGCAATCCTTTATCTAATCCTTTTTGATTTTTTCACATATCTTGTTCTTCAGCAGCAAAGTGATTATATTTTGCGCTTACTATTTACCATGTCATGGGAAACGGCAAAATGGTTGTTACCTTTATTAGTTGCTTTCATCATTGTTTTAATGCTGATGATTCGTTGGCAAGTGCATCGCTGCTTCCATGGCAATTTATTTCGACAAATCAAAGGAAAACATCTGTCGGTAAAACGGAAACGACGTGTCATCAGTTATCGCTTTCAGCCACTGCATATGGCAATGCGACAATTTCAGACAGATCCATTTATGGGAATACGGAATATCTTCTCTTTAGCCGTTATTTTCTTAACGATCCTGCTTTTGTCCATGACGCAAGGAATCTTATCACATTTGTATACACCGGCTACCTTTGGCTTACAATTTGATTATCAAATAGCTGCGGGTATGCCTTATGATGATTATGAAAAAATCAAACCATATATAAAAGAATATGCACTTCTAGAGATGAACAAAGAAGAAAATGGTATTATGAAAGAATATATGGTAAATGATCGCAGTACACGCGAGAGTGTAGATTTTCGTTATTTTCCGGGGATGCGTTTGGTATTAACCGGAGATTTGGATGAATTTCTTCCATTACGAGAAGGCTCTTATCCACGGATACCGGATGAAAAACATAATGGGATAGATTATTCGAAAGAGCGTGCTATGGTGCCGCGGCGTATTCAATATGATTTTGATAAATATATCGCCAATTCGGATTATGTAAATCAACATCCTGAATATGCCAATGATACGTATGCCGAATTTGTCGAAGGCTTTTCAGTTCATGGTGCAGCGATTTATGGTTTTACAGAATCCATTATGAATCAAGGTTATGTTGCTTTTACATCGCGAAGAAAAAGTCCGGTTGACAAAGTCCATTATCCATATCTTCCTAAGATGTTGGTAAAGGTCAAGGATGAGAAAGCAAAAGCAGATATGGAAAAGATGATGAAACAAAGTGCATTGACGTATAATTCTTATGATAGCGTCTTAGCGATGCTGCAGGAAAATAATGATGAATTGAACCAGAAGCTGCGATATGTCATGAGTGTTGTCTTTGGAATGGAAATCCTTGTGTTAGCCATTACGCTATACGCCAATATCATGGCCGATAAGGCGCAGCAAAAAGCGATGTATACATGTTTTGCACGCATCGGTGTTAAGAACAGCTTGCGTCGGCGCAAAGAATTTTCTTATGAAGCGTTGATGCTGCTTCTAGCCTTTCTTATGACGGCGTTGCTGTATATACTTGTACAATATCCGTATTTTAATGTATTAGGCATTTATCTTGGTGTATATGAATTACCTTCATCGTTAAGCATGATGCCTATGCTAATGGTAATCTTCGTTATCATATTAAGTGCAGGGATGTTGTTTTATGGAAAAGCGCAGCATAAAAAGGAAGGATGAACAGTATGATTGATGTAAAAAACTTACGAAAGTCTTATCAGACCCAGGATAAGACCGTTGAGATCTTGAAAGGGATTAATATTCATGTAAATCCCGGTGATTTTATGATCATCATGGGGGAAAGCGGCAGTGGAAAGACGACCTTTTTGAACTGTGTTTCCGGTTTTGATACGATTGATGAGGGAAGTATTGAAATTGGTGGTACAAAGCTAAATGAAATCAAAGGCAAAGCGTTAGAACAATTGCGTTTGCATCAGTTTGGTTTTATCTTTCAGGACAATTATTTGATTGATAATTTAACAATCTTAGAAAACGTGGCTATAACCAGATTGCAGTATGATGCGAAAGCATATGACAAAGCCATGGAACTATTGAAGAAGGTGCATATTGATCATCTAAAGGATAACTATCCATCTCAGGTATCCGGAGGAGAAAAACAGCGTTGTGCAATTGCCAGAGCCTTGGTAAATGAACCAAAGATCTTATTTGCGGATGAACCAACCGCAGCCTTGGATCGACAGACTGCTGATGAAATCATGAACATCTTAAGTGAGCTGAATAAACAAGGACAAACGATCTTGATGGTAACTCATAGTCCGCGAATTGCCGCATATGGAACAAGAATGGTGTTTGTGGAAAGTGGGGTATTTGAATGCGATGAAGCCTTTACCGGTGATGATCTAGAAGCCAACTATCAGCGAGTGATGGAAATCACGGAGCGCTAAGCTTATGAAACTTGTATATAAAACCTTGCATAAGAAACAAGCTTTCCTGCATGCTATGCTGATACTGCTGCTCTTTCTTTCCCTATTATCTTTGCAAATCACCTTTACAGTGTTTACAAAAGGGCAAAATATGGCAGAACGTATCGATAAGATGGATGTAGCCACGACCAATATTTTTTATAAAGAATATGATGATGAAATCAAGGATTTTTTGCAAGAGTATAAAGAAGATGGCAACTTAGACTTCACTTATGAAGAAAGTTTGGTATGGCCGTATGGCGTTTTTTCAACAAGCTGGATGCAAGAAACATCTCCTATCTATTTAGAAGGATTCGTGAAAAGCGATGCGCATTATCCGTTATTAGAAGGTAAGCCCTTAAAAGATTTAAAGGGGCATGAAATCGGGGTCATGGAAAGCTATGCACGTTCTTTACGAAAACAGGGCATTGAACCTTTAGGACATGAGATTGAAATTACTGGATCCTTCCAAGAAAAAGAAAAATTTACGATAACAAGTGTTTTTGATTATCCTAATTACGATGATGGCTATGCCAATCAAAAGAATAGTAAAGCTATTCAGGATTATCAGATTACCAGACGTGCCGTAGGTATCGTTAATGAGAAAACCATAGAACAAATAAACGGTCATTATGTGAAAACGTATGGTCTTGAAAAGGCGGCAGGTCTATATGAGCGTATCTTAAAATTAAAAATCAAGGACTATTCAGCACAGAAAGAGTATGCCCTGCGCAGTGATGCGTATAATGATGATCGTACTTCTTCCGCTCAGATAGATTTTCGTTTACTTGCGGATGAAATTGATGGTAATCATGTACAAGATGGTATCTTCCAATTTGTATCCTTAAGTGTTACCTTTTGCTTGGTGGTAAGCTGTTTATTTGTTTTGTTTGCCTTTATGAAACGTAAGCTGATCGAAGATCGTGAAAAGCTGCATATTTTGATTGCCAATGGGATCATGAAGAAAAATATTCAAAAGGCATATGGAATGGAATATGGGCAGCTGTTTGCTGCAGCGCTTGGTCTGCTGATTGTTTTTGATATCGTGTTGCAGCTAGTGTTGGCACATCAACAAAACTATGTCTTGCGTCTGTTATTTTCTTTATCAACGAAAACAGTGTTATATCTTTTGCCGGTTACCATCCTTTTCTTTATCGGATTGCTCGCTTTGATGCTATGGCAAGTACATGCCTGTTTCCAGGCAAATCTATCCCATGCGATGAAGGCGAAAGACGTGCATATTACAAAACGTACACATCGTATTCGGTATCGTTGGCAGAGTCTGCATATGGCATGGCGAGAAGTTTTAACACATCCGTTTTCTTCCATGCGTAATATTCTTTCTTTAGCTATTATCTTTTTAACAATCTTGCTGCTGTTTATGACGCAAAGTATTTTATGGCATTTGTATACGCCGGCTACCTTTGGCTTACAATTTGATTATCAGTTGTATAAAGGGATAGCTTATGATGATTTTATGGAACTGAAAAAGGAATATTTTGATGTCTTTGCTTTTATGGATGAAACAAAGCGTTTTACCAGTATCGATAAGGAATTCATGGTTTATGATAAAAGCACGCGGGATAGTGTAGAATTTCATTATTATCCAGGCATGCGCATTACCTTAACTGGAAGTCTAAAGCATTTTCTACCGGTAAAAGAGGGCGTTTATCCGCCACCGGTTGGAGCAGAAGGTGGCGAAACATTGATGGAAAAGATGCGTACTATGGTGCCACGTCGTATCCAACATGATTTTCATCGCTATATCATGTATTCTGACTATGTGAAAAAACATCCTGAAGTTGCTAATGACACTTATGCTGAATTCTCACAGGGATGGCGAGTAAATGGATATCCGATCTATGGCTTTACAGAATCTATCGTAAATCAAGGCTATGTGGCATTTGCCAGTCGTAACATGAGTCCTTTAGATAGAGAGCATTATCCACAAATGCCTAAGACTATCCTAAAACTAAAGGGCAGCTCACAAAAGCAAGTTTTTGAAGCTGCTTTAAAGGAAAAAGGCATTGCCTATGATAGCTACGATACGGTATTACACATCTTGCAGGAGAATAATAACGATTTGAGTCTGAAATTACGCTATGTCATGATTAGTGTTGCAATGATGGGCAGTTTTGTCTTGTTGTTGACTTTATATGCCAATGTGCGTGCAGATGAAGCTATGCAAAAGATGAGCAATATTTGTTATGCACATATCGGTATGCAAAAAAAGATTCGGCTGCAGCGAGATATCTTATATCAAGGCATGATTATTGTAGCAGCTATGATTTTAGCTATTCTCTTGTATGGTATTTTACAATATCCTTATTTCCAGGTGTTAGGAGTTTATCTTGGTTTATATGAATTGCCATCAGGAGCTATCTGGATTCTTCCTGTTTGCCTCGTTATTGTGGTACTGCTATACCTACTGCTTATTGTAATAACCAGAAAACGAAAACACCCCAATATCTGATGGTGTAAGATAGGTATTTCATGGTACGATGAGGAAATCTGTTTACTGTAGCTATTGCGTAACGATTTCCTCTTATAATAGAAGTATATTTTTATATTTTTAATTGCAAAGTATGTAATGCCCGATGTTAGGAAATGAAAGAAGGTGAATAAAGTGGATGAGAGCATAAAGAAAACCTGTAAGAAGTTGAACTTAAGTGAGCTAAACTATATAAAGTGTATATGCAGATTTACGAAAGATACAATTAATTCCGCAAAAAAGGATATTAAAGACAATCTTGATATTGGTAATGATAAAAAACGTGTATGGGCTTTGTTTGGAAAAGATGGAAAAGATTGGTACTGTTTAGAAGTCGGTTCCAGCAATAACATACAAACAGAAATACTATCAAATCTACAGAGTATGCAGCAAGAGCCAAAAGCGGTATGGAAAGGTGCTTATTTTCATAAGGATGAAAAATTGTTTGCATTCCAAACCTACATGGATAGAGCCAGTTGTAAATATCGTGGCATGTTACAGCTATGTGAGGAATTTTGTTGGTGTGAAATTGATATCGATTCCTATGTGGGTGCTAATCAGCTACCTGAAGATATGGAAAGCAACGATATCAACGATCATTTAGAAAATTATGTAGAAGCAAAATTTGCCTATGATACAAAGGCTCTATTTTGGAATCCTTCTCCTGCAACAAACGGTAATAAAGAAAAAGCAATCCTACAGGAATTAGAGAAAGTAGAGAAGTTAAAGATGGCACAAAAAGGTTAGTTTTGCTAACTTATTATGAAATATATAAATTTAATTCGTTAATGATCGTATATTGTTAGTGATTCAGCTAATGATTTACGATTGTTAGTTATATAGCTAATAAATACTGAAAATAAGTAAATATCAACAATTTGCAGAATATTATTTATTAGAAACTTTATGAAGCATAATTCGTTTTTTGATTCATGAATTTAAAATGGAAGATCATGAGTTTTAAAAAATTAAAAGGATACAGTATGAGCGGCTGATAATTAGTTAAGTGCATCCGTGCGATATCTGGATCATAAGGAAAAGATAGAAACTGCTACATTCCTTTGTTTCTTCTTCTAAATTACGCGCATCATGAAAATAATCAAAAAAATCCTTTCATGAGGTGACGAATGAATGCCTTCTATGGTACTATTATATGGCTTATAGAGATGGAGGCGTTATTATGGCTTTTTTACCAACAACACGCGAGGAAATGCTGGAACAGGGATATGAACAAGTAGATTTTGTTTATGTTAATGGGGATGCTTATGTGGACCATCCTTCCTTTGGTTGTGCCATCATTACCAGAGTTTTACAGGCGTATGGCTATAGCTGTGCAATCTTAGCTCAACCGGATTGGCATAAGGATGAAGAATTTTTACAATTTGGAGAACCACGGTTAGGTTTTCTAGTATCTGCCGGCAATATTGATTCTATGGTGAATCACTATTCTGTAAATAAACGCCGCCGTGATCATGATTCTTATAGTGATGATGGTGTCATGGGAAAACGCCCGGATCGCCCTACGATCGTATACACTCAAATCTTGAAACGACTGTTTCCACATAAACCGGTATTGATTGGTGGCATTGAGGCTAGCTTACGGCGCCTATCGCATTATGATTATTGGGATGATGCTGTACGACGCAGTATTCTGATGGATTCACAGGCAGATCTATTGATGTATGGCATGGGAGAAAATACGATTGTTGAGGTTGCGGATGCATTGGCAAGTGGCTTAGCAGCAAAGGATCTATGTTATATACGCGGTACTTGCTGGAAAACCAAAAGTCTAGAGTATTTGAGTGATTATATCTTGTTGCCCAGCTATGAGGAAGTAAAAGCGGATAAGCGCACTTATGCCAAGAGTTTTCATATCCAGCATGAAAATATTGATGCCATTGCGGCAAGTGTATTGGTAGAGCCTTATGATGGTTGGTATGTCGTACAAAATCAACCACCATTGCCATTGACACAGGAAGAGATGGACTTTACCTATTCCTTGCCATATGAACGCACCTTCCATCCAAAATATCATTATATCCCGGCAATTGAAGAAGTGCAGTTTTCCATCGTATCCAATCGTGGCTGCTTTGGCTCCTGTGCTTTCTGTGCCATCACCCATCATCAGGGACGTGTAATTTCTACACGTAGTAAGGAAAGCATTGTCGAAGAAGCAAAACGCATAACCGAGATGCCGAATTTCAAGGGGTATATTCATGATGTAGGAGGGCCTACAGCTAATTTCTCACGAGAAGCTTGTGATAAGCAGCGAGAATTTGGGGCCTGTAAGAAACGAGAATGTTTATTTCCAAAGCCTTGTGGCAACATGGTAGTGGATCACAGTCGTTATTTGGATATCTTGCGTTCCGTTCGTGAATTACCTAAAATTAAGAAAGTTTTTATTCGTTCTGGTATTCGTTATGATTATCTGATGCAGGATAAAAATGATGAGTTCTTTGATGAATTGGTAAAATATCATATCAGCGGGCAGTTGAAGGTAGCTCCTGAACATATCAATGCGGCTGTGTTAGATAAAATGGGAAAACCACGCAAGGAGCTCTATTTAAAATTTGTTGAAAAATTTAAAGAGAAGAATGAACAGTTCCATATGGATCAATATATTGTGCCTTATTTGATGAGTTCACATCCAGGCAGCGATTTACAGGCAGCCATAGAATTGGCTTGTTATTTAAAGAAGATCCATTATACACCGAAACAGGTACAAGATTTCTATCCAACACCGGGGACACCGGCTACTTGTATGTATTACACCGATTTGGATCCTAAGACGATGCGTCCTGTTTATGTAGCGAAGACTTGGGAAGAAAAAGCAATGCAGCGTGCCTTGATGCAATTTACATATCCACAAAATTATGATCTGGTGTACAAAGCATTAAAAAAAGCAGGAAGAGAAGATTTGATTGGCAATGGTCCAAAGTGTTTGATCTCGTATCGTCGTCCATCCGCTAATAATTTTTCACACAAACAAGCAAAAGGGAAAGATAAGACTATGAATAAAAAGAATGTTGGAACAAAGAAAAGGACAAACGCACATAAAAGAGAAAGGAATGCGCAGCGATGAAATTGTTTCGTGAAATTATCATCATCTTTGGCATTAGCTATATTGGAGAATGTCTGTCTACGCTTTTACATTTACCCTTGCCAGGTAGTCTGGTAGGAATGCTGTTACTGTTGTTACTGTTGTCTTTTCGTATTCTGCGGCTGGATATGATCGCAACAGTTTCGGATTTTTTGTTAGGACATCTACCATTTTTCTTTATTCCGGCTGGTGTTGCTTTGATGGCAAAATTTTATCATATCGCCGATATTTGGATTCCAATCCTCTTAATCTGCATGGTGACTACAGTGATTACGATGGGGTTGAGTGGATGGAGCATGCAACAGGTGATGGAGAAATGGGGGAAGAAGCATGGATGAACTTATCAATACCCCTATGTTTGGCATCTTATTGTCATTGCTTGCTTTTGAAATAGGGTTATTTATCCAAAAGAAAACAAAGCTCTTATTTCTGAATCCGTTACTCATTGCCATCGCTCTTATCATTATCGTGTTGCTGATTAGTAACATTCCATTAGAAAGCTATCAGCTTGGTGGCGATATTATCAATCTGTTTTTAGGACCGGCGACAGTTGTTTTAGCGGTTCCTTTGTATCAACAGTTACATAATCTGAAAAATTATTTTGTTCCTATCATGATAGGAATTTGTGTGGGGATCTTAGTTGGCATGATTTCAACGATATCTTTATGTCTTTTAACTCATTTTGATGCTGACATCATTGCTTCTTTAGTTCCTAAATCAATCACAACGCCGATTGGAATTGAAGTAAGTGCACAGCTGGGCGGGATACCTGCTATTAGTGTATTGACAATTTTAGTTACTGGGATTTTTGGAGCAGTTGCAGCGGATGTCGTTTTTCGTGTTTTTCATATCAAACATCCTGTCGCAAAAGGAATTGCTTTGGGAACTAGCGCTCATGCCATTGGAACGACCAAGGCTTTATCGTTAGGCAAAGTAGAGGGTGCGATGAGCTCTTTGGCAATAGGCGTCAGCGGTATTATCACCGTCATGATAGCTCCGTATGTATGGAATATCGTAATGTCGATTTTATAAAAAAAAGGAAGTCCATGTTATCATGCAATTTTTTGGATGATCATGTTGCTTCCTTTTTTAATGTGTTTTTATATCTTTATCACTATTTTTTCATTATGCTTGCTTATGGAGAAATCGCTTTTTCATAGACTTCAAGTTCTTTGCACATCTGCTTTATCAGCTGCCATTGTGTCTCATCCAGGATGCCATTGACTGGAAGGCCGAGCAGTCGCTGAAAGCTTTTTATGGCTTGTCTTGTTGTTTGAGCATCTTCCATAGCACAGTAAGGAATCGTAGGATAATAGGCATGCAAGATGTTCAGCTTTTCTTTTAATGTGTTTAATTGTTCTGTTGTTGCTATGGATAGGGGGGTGAACAAAGGCAAAGAGCCAGCAGTATGCTGCATGATGGTAAAAGCAAGCTCATATGCCCATTGTATCGTAAATGGAGTCAAATGATCCATGCAAGGAAGATGCCAATACCTGTGGAAGGCAAGAAGTGCTTCCATGCTGTCATGGTTCCATTGACCATTCTGTTTAGCGATGATAGGCAATGCCTGGTGAAAGCTGGATATGATATGGTATTGTTGTTGAAACTGTAATCGATAGGTTTTTTTCTGCTCATCAGATAGAGCAGTAATAGGATTTTTTTGATTACTATAAGCATTAAAATAGTGTACGGCTTTTGCTAAAAGGTCAGGATAGAAGCAATAAGTGGCAGTTGCAGCTTTACTACCTTCATCTGTTGTGGAGTCTTGTTCCTGCAAGCTCAACAGTTTCATAATGGAAGCCTCAAGTTGTTCATCAGATGAGGTAGGATTCATCTTTTCACTTAAAAGGTGCATTAATTTACTGATGACGGGTTGAAAAACACCGGCAGGGAAACAAGAAACAGGTGGGTCATGGGCAAAGCATAGACAATCTTTTGTCACTTGATGAGTATTGCCTTTTTGGGTATTTGTACGCATCAAAGTTAATAGACAACTTCGTTCATTCGCATACAGGATGACTTTTTGCTGTAAATTACGAAAGTTTCCTATACGTATATCAACCAGATATTCCACAGGGTTTTTACCATCCACATAAAGGGGAATCCAGGAAGTCATACCATAAGCATCACTTAACAGAAAATCTTCAAATACCAGAATGTTTTGTTGTTTGCGATAAATACGTATGCAGGCTTGGGCAACAGGTGAAAAGGTTTCCTGTGTCATGACATGAACTTGTAAATATGCGGTTGCGATTGTTTCACCTCCCCTACATTACGGTATGTTTCACTAGACAAAGGGCATGGGTGGAATGCCTAGCAAAAGCAAAAATGGAAGGAAATGGAATGATAACCTTTTCAATATGTGAATTATGTGAGAAGTATAGAGTTTTGATGTTGAAAACAGCAAAGGTATTGACGTTATAAAAGGCAAGGTGTATATTCATCACATAAACTATTTCATGCGTGAAATAATAGGAAGTGAGGACGCTGTTATGGGCAATGAGGAACGTATTGTTCGTTTGATCAGAACGATAACTACACATTTGCATAGCTGTATGAATCGCTGTTATGAAGATTATGGAATGACGGGTATTCAAGGGCTTGTACTGATGGAAGTGGCAAATGATGAAGAATGTAAACTGGGGGCATTGGCACAGCGCTTGCTAATGACGAATTCAAATCTATCCGCCATTATCAAACGAATGGAAGAGCATGGTTGGATACGCAGATGCCGTTCACCTCAGGATGAGCGTATTGTCTATGTACGCTTAAGCAATGAGGGCGCAGCTATTCTTGCGGATATTAAAAAGCGTATGGATGCTAAGTTGGACTTTCTGAAGCAAGAAGATGAAGAAAGTATTAAGCAAATGATACAGAGTCTGAAACGACTTGATGATCTTTTGCAGGAGGTTACCTATGAATAAGCAGAAAAAGCCATTATATTACTATTATTTAATCATCTTAATCGTTCTGTTAGGAATTAATCTTGTATTTACTATGTTTCGTGGGGATAAAATTAAAAACGTGAACTACAATGATTTTATGAAACAAATTGAACAGCATCAGATAAATGAAGTAGAAATAGGTGATCAGAATATTACGTATTCACTTAAAGGGGAAACGAAACAGCTGTATAAAACAGAAACGATGGAAACAGATACGAGTTTATCACAGCGCTTATATGATGCCGGAGCTAAATTTACGCGTATTCATACGAAAGAAATGAATCCTTTGTTATCTTTTCTATTGACATTTATCTTACCGGTTGCTTTCTTATGGTGGCTAGGTAATCGGATGTTTAAAAAGATGCAGAAGAAAATGGGTGGCGATGCCATGAGTTTTGGCGGTGGTTTTGGTAATTTTGGCAAAAGCGATGCTAAAATTTATGTAAAAAGTCAAAGCGGTAAAACCTTTCGTGATGTAGCAGGACAGGAAGAGGCGAAGGAATCTTTACAGGAAATGGTTGACTTTTTAAAGGATCCAGAAAAATATAGTAAGATTGGTGCACAAATGCCAAAAGGGGCATTATTAGTAGGTCCACCGGGTACCGGTAAGACGTTATTAGCCAAAGCTGTTGCCGGAGAAGCCAATGTGCCTTTCTTCTCTATATCCGGTTCCGAATTTGTTGAAATGTTTGTTGGACGCGGAGCTGCCCGAGTACGTGATTTATTTAAACAGGCTCGTGAAAAAGCTCCATGCATTGTCTTTATTGATGAAATTGATACGATAGGGAAAAAGCGAGATGGTGCAGGCGTTGGTGGAAATGACGAACGAGAACAGACGTTAAATCAGTTATTAGCCGAAATGGATGGTTTTGATGGCAGTACCGGTGTTATCATCCTAGCTGCGACCAATCGTCCGGAATCCTTAGATCAGGCATTGTTGCGTCCGGGACGATTCGATCGCCGCATTCCGGTGGAATTGCCTGACTTGCATGGACGTGAAGCAATTTTACAAGTTCATGCGAAAGATGTTAAAATCAGTAAACAAGTTGATTTCCGCGCGATTGCCAGAGCTACAGCAGGGGCCAGCGGTGCAGAACTTGCTAATATTATTAATGAAGCAGCTTTGATTGCTGTAAAAGATCATCGTAATCAAGTATTGCAGAAGGATTTAGAAGAAGCTGTTGAAATTGTGATTGCCGGTTATGAACGTAAAAATGCTGTGATTTCAGCGAAAGAAAAACTCATTGTATCCTATCATGAAATTGGTCATGCCTTAGTAGCAGCCCGCAGTAAACATTCCATGCCAGTCGCAAAAATTACGATTGTACCAAGAACAAGTGGAGCTCTTGGCTATACTATGCAGGTACCGGAAGATGAAAGTAATTTGATTACAAAGGATGAGGCTTTTACGAAAATCGTAACATTCTGTGGCGGACGAGCTGCGGAAGAATTGATTTTCCATTCCATTACCAGTGGTGCAGCAAATGATATCGAACAGGCAACCAAAATTGCCAGAAGTATGATCACTCGTTTAGGAATGAGTGAACAGTTTGGCATGACTGCTTTAGAAACAGTGAATAATCGCTATCTTGGACAAGATGCGACACTTGCTTGCAGTGATCAAACGGCAACCAAAATTGATGAAGAAGTAGTGAAACTGATACAGGATGCATATCAACAAGCATATCGAATACTTGAAGAAAATAAAGATAAATTGCATGAGCTGGCAAAGTTCTTATATGAAAAAGAAACGATTACCGGTGAGCAGTTTATGGCAATTTTGAATCGCCCGCGGCAAATTGAAACAAGCGCGGTGCAGGAATAAAGAAAACGTCATAGGACAGGATGCATGTCAACAGCAACTGTGTTATGACGTTTTTTATTTACTTAATCAGATTCTTTAAGAAAGCCTTCTCCCCAATAGCCAACAGGATCTTTCAACAATAACTTCTTAAAATCATTTGCCGGCATTGGTTTAGCAAAGACATATCCCTGGATGAAATCACAGCCACATTTTTCTAAGAAGTACACTTGATCAGGCTCTTCAATACCTTCTGCAACGACCGCGATATGAAGCTGTTTCGCCAAATGAATAATATGGGAAACAATGATGCGAGCTTTCTCTATAGAAGCACCTTTGCGAAAGAATAAGATATCTAATTTTATGACCTGAATAGGAAGTTCTTTTAATGTATTCAAGGAAGAATAGCCAGCACCGAAATCATCAATTGAACAAAGGAATCCATGAGTACGCAGTTCACTGATCTTGGCACTTAATAACGCATGGTCTTCAATCGCTAGACTTTCGGTGAATTCCAATTCTATCACATCATCACAAAGTTCATATTGTTCTTTTATCGAAACATAATAGCTTATGAAATCTTCCTGGAAAATGTCTAATCTTGAAACATTGACTGCTAGATGAATGCGATGTGTGTGATTTTCAAAATAATCGTGCAGCCATTTGCAGGCAGAAGCAAACATATAACGATCTAAAAGAACAATGAATCCATTACGTTCAAATATCGGAATAAAGTCATTTGGAGGAATGATGGTTCCATCACTTTTTTGCCAACGTACCAAAACTTCTCCACCCATGATGCGATGATTATGATGAGTATCCGTTTTAGGCTGTATATACATTTTAAATTCACCATTCTTCAAGGCAAGCTGCATTTGACTTTCAATCTCATTAACATGTAGGATATTTTGACGAATGGTATCGGAATAAAATGCTTGCCGTATTTCACGATTTGCTTTAATTGACTGTTGCGCCATCTTAGCACGGTTATACATCTTATTTACACTTAACACATCTTCTGGTTTTGTTACACAGTAAAAACCAATTGCAAATGAAATAGGGAAAGAATGTGTATTGCAATGCTCTTTCGCAATAACAGCTTTCATGATATGTTCATGCCATTCGATTAATTGGTTAGGTTCTTGGAAAAAACGTATACCCGTAAAATGATCGGCACTTTCACGACAGAAGAAATCATGTGTTTGCATATTGGCAAGTAGGCAATTGCACATGATTTTTAATAAAGCATCACCGGCCTCATAGCCAAAGGTGTCATTATAGATTTTAAAATTATCAATATCCCCATACCAAAAGGCGAATGGTTGAAATGCGTCTTTTCTTTGGATTATCTGTTCTTCCACATCTATAGAAAATTTGACAAAGTTTGATATACCGAGCACAGGATCTGCAAAGGCTAGTCTTTCAAGATGTTGCTTTGTGCGATTGTGCGTGCGATTAATAAGGTAAAAGAGTAGTAAAAAGATCAATAAGGCAAAGCCTGTTAACAGAATGATTCCATAGCTCAGCGTATGATCTGCATTAATCATATTTTCATTTACGATACTTAATAAATACCAATCGTTATACGATAATGGTGTATATAAGCACCAATAAGTTTGTTTATCCTCATCATATGTGAAGAAATGTGATGTTTTATCTTTGAGGTTTTGATGAATACTTGTTAATTGTTCTTCACTAAGATTACCAATATCCCCTATATTTTCCACCGTTGCTGATTTCATAGAACGAATGATATAAGTGCCGTTGCTGTCAATGATATTGGAATAGCCACTGTGACTGAAGATGGCATTATCCAAAACACTCCGCAGTCGCTGAGTTTTATCAGCCGCTAGTAACACACCGATATTTTGATTATTACTGATAATAGGAACACTATAATAATTGAGGTAGTTATTACTGAAAGGATCTTTTAATGTCTTAGAAATGGTAAGGTTTCCTTGCATGCCTGATTGAAAAATAGGAGAGGAACTAAAATCAACCTTATGATGAATGGTGCCATCTAAATCAACCATGTCGGCTTTCCCATTGCTATGAATGATACCCATGCGATAAAACGCGTTGCGATCATTGATCTTACGGATAATAGGAAGTAAATGTTTTAAATCCATAACTTTCATTTCACCAAGTGTAAGTGCCACACCGTCAAGGGTTTCCATATTATTCGCTATTTGTTCGTTAACCGTTGTCTTCATATTTTCTACAGACTCTTCAAAATAAGCAATATTTTTCTGATTGCTTTCTTTCATCATATAGAAAATAAAACCGACACCTGAGACGAAAAAGCACAGGCATAATATAAGAATAATACGATAATATCTACTTGTTTTTTTTGTTACCATGACTATCTCCTATATAAATCATCATCCGATATCCCTTACATCGGTTATAGTTCTTACATTATAGCATGGATTATGTAAAGAGTGGTACTAGAATAAGAATTCCTATTTATTCACTTTATTTTTAGCATATATCATGTATATATCATACTTCTACAAGTAATCTGTAATGAATGAAGATAACAATTACCGAAAATAAGATACCACTTTCAGCAAATGATAAGAAATAAAAAATATGGCATTGCTCTTTCAGTTACTATCCTATGGAATCAAGCATAAAAGAAAAGAAGGGTTTCGCTTTCATAATAAAGCATTGTGAAAAAGAGGAATGAAATGCTATAATACCACTAGACGACAATAGGAGGGAAGCACATGCCAAATATTATCACGCACAAAATATTTGCTGAAGAGGTATTAAAACAATTAGAAAAACAAGATATTCGCTCAATTATTGAAAAACATCCGCAAAGCTATTATATTGGCAGTAACGGACCGGATTTTCTGTTTTTTTCGCATAGTAAGCCTTGGGAGGCATATAAGAGCCATGTCTTAAATCATCTAGGGAGCCGTATGCATGCAACCCATATCAACGCTTTTTATGAAACTGCACTGCGCTGTGTGAAAGCTCAGGAAAACATACAAATAAAAGAAACAATGATGGCATATTTGTTTGGACATTTATGTCATTGGGCATTAGATAAAACAACACATCCTTATATTTTTTATCGTACCGGGAACTGTAAAGGAAAAAGTGCCGGATATCATCACCGTTTTGAATCTATGATGGATACCATGATGTTAGAAAAATATAAGGGTATTAATATTAAAGAATTCCCTTGTTATGAAATTTGTGAATATGATGAAGATATACTAAAGGCTATTGCCAGGATATATGTTCCTAGCGCAAAAGAAGTGTATCATGTAGATGTAAAGGTACATGACATACGAGAAGCTTTAAATTCCTGGTATGATATTCAAAAATTATTGTATGATCCTAATAATTTGAAATATCCCATTGTTAAAGGTGTGGAAACTTTGTTTAGACAACCATGGAAGATCAGTGGCAATATCGTTAAAACAAAGATTGATGAACGCTATGATATCTTGAATGAAGAAAAACGCGAATGGCTGCATCCTTGTGATTCTGCTATGCGATCAAATGCATCCTTCCTTGAGTTATTCCAAGAGGCGCAATCGTTGGCAGTTGCGGTAGTGGAAAAGGCCTATGGATGTATAGAATATGATGCAAATGTCCAAAGTGTTATGGATATTTTACAAAATCAGGCATATGATACTGGTATGGATGGCAATCCTAAGATGCAGTATTTTGATGTCATCTATGAGCATTAGCAGCATATATGCTGCTTTTTTAAACGGAGGTGTATGATTTGAAGAGTTTTGATTTGCATGCAGATATCGGCTACGATATTATGCAAAAGAAAAATAAGGGATATAAAGAGAATATTTTAAAAACGTATCATCTGCCTAAATTTGAGCAGGGAGAAATCGCTTATATTTGCATGGCATCTTTTTTTGATGGGCATGAAGATTGGACGGATATGCAGGATATGATCCAAAGTACCAAAAAAGCCATACAGGAGTGCGAAGATGTCTGTCTTCTTTTGCAAGCAGAAGACTTTTTTGTACCTGCTAAGGTTCATGCCATTATGAGTGTAGAAGGGATGTGTGGAATCAAGGAGCATCCGCGTGAAAAGATACGTTGGATGTATGAACAGGGTGTGCGTTTGGCGTCCTTTTGCTGGAATGATGAAAATGCGCTGGCAACCGGTGTGAAAGGTGATACACAACGTGGACTTACGGCAATGGGAAAAGAAGCATTGGACGAAATGGTAAAACTGAATATGGTCATTGATGTCTCACATGCAAATGAAAAAACTTTCTGGGATATTCTTTCTCATCCTAAGGCCAATATCATCGCGAGTCATTCTAATGTTCGGGAATTGTGTGATCATCCACGTAATCTTAAGAATGAACAGATTGAAGCATTGCTGAAACGTGGCACTTTGATTGGAATGAATACAGCACCACAATTTGTGCATAGCAATAAAGAAAAACAGGATGTTGCCCATCTTGTACAGCACATGGTCTGGTTAAAAGAGTTTCATCATAATAAGGTTGACAGCATTGCTTTTGGCTTTGATTATATGGATTTTTATGAGGAACAATATGATTATTTAAAGGGTGCGAAGGATTGTACGCAGACTGGTAATATCCTTCAGGAAATGCGTAAGTATTTTAGTGAAGAGGAGATTGCAGCAATTGCATATCGTAATGCATGCGATTATTTTAAAAAGATTTGGCAGGCCCATAATGCCATATAGAAACATTCAAAAAAGAAAGTTTTCAGGTAGTTTAAAATTCACCTTAAGACTTTCTTTTTTTAAACAATTTATTTGTAGGAAGACGTTCTTACTTGGTCATTTGTGCTAGCAAATGTACCAGTTTGTGATAGGCAAGCTCCATATCGTCTATATGCAATACACATGTTTCCATGGGGCAGATACCATCTTTTTTGCGATTGATGATATTTGGCACAAGTAGTTCGTAATGAACAAGAATATGATGTGCTTGTAAAAAATGCAGTGCCGGTTCAGATATCACACCAGCATGAACTTCTTTGATGCCCCCGAATACTAACATCATTGCTGCCGCTTTGCCAATCACTTTATCTGCGATTTGCGCATCTTTCAATACACCCTTATCAAGGAGGGTTAGAATGGGGCGTATTCCATCAGCCTTTTCTTTATAAATATGATTGTTTTGTGATACTATACAGGATAAGTGTTCTTCCTTTAAAATTTTCATCAGGCTTTCCATTTTTTTCTTTTCCTTTCTTACAAATAGTTTGCATAAAAAAAGCGAAACTTCCATGATCGCCCTTACAGTACAAGTCTATCATATTTTATCTAAAAATGATAGTCTAGTAAAAGGAATTTTTTTGACTATAATAAAGGTATAAATACAAGGAGGGATTTTATTATGAAAGTCCAGATCTACGGTAAGAACATTACGGTAACTCCAGCAATCGCTGAGAAAATTGAGAAGAAGTTAAATCATCTCGAAAAGTATTTCATCATTGATGAGAATGTGATTGCAAATGTGGTAGTTCGGGTGTATCCGAACAAACAGAAAATAGAGGTGACGATTCCAACAAAGTTTGCAGTTCTGCGTGCAGAAGTTGTGCATGATGACTTATATGCAGCCATTGACTTGGCTATCGACAAACTGGAAGATCAGATTCGCAGACAAAAAACAAGATTAACGAGAAAGAACAAAGAGAAATTGGCATATGCGTTCCTTGAAACAGAAGAATTAGATGAAGAGTATGATGAAGCGGATGAAGTCGTTAAGACAAAATCCATTGTCCCAGACACCATGGAATTAGATGAAGCGATTATGCGTATGGAAATGTTGAATCATAATTTCTTTATTTATCGCGACGATGAAACAAAGGAAATTGCCGTTGTCTATAAACGTCATGATGGTGGCTATGGCTTAATTGAAACGGAATAAACATAATGAAAGAAAGTGTGCAATCGCACACTTTTCTAATGGTTTCTTGTTTGTTTAATGGTAGGTGTTTGTTAAATGATAAGGTTTCTTTGTGCCAATAGACTATAACATGCCGAATCAAGCATATAGATCAACATTGCTATGAAGCGTAGGTGCTTGCAGGACTTGACCGCTTTGTTTAGGGAAGATAAGTAAGGAAAAGATAGACTTAAGACCGTGTGGAAATCAAATAAAATTGTAACACGTATTTGAAACTGTTATAATAAGAAAAAGCAGGTATATTTGAAGTGATTTTTTCCTTGTATCATAGTAGTGCTGTTCTTGTTAGAAGGTATATTGTAAAATAAAAGGAATGGAGAGATCATATGTTAATATCTAATGGAAAACAAAAATTAACAAGTTTTACAAAAAACTATAAAGAAGCTGTTATAGAAATAACATCAGGTGTATGGTTCGTTTTTGGCGTGGGGCATAGTAATGCTATTTTTATTGAAGGTGCTACAAGTATTCTTCTGATTGATACTTTAGATTCTTTAGAACGTGGCAAAAAATTGGCAAATATCATTCGAAATCATACAGAAAAGAAAGTTAAAACCATTCTTTACACACATGGACATCCAGATCACAGAGGTGGCGCAGGTGCTTTTTCAGAAAGTGTTTCGGAGATTATTGCATTTGAGCCTAAGATGGCGGAATTAGAGAAAACAGCTTTTTTAAAGGATATTCAAACTTTACGAGGGGCAAGACAGTTTGGTTATGCGCTAGATGATAATGAAGCCATTTCTCAAGGAATTGGGATACGTGAGGGAGTTGTTTATGGTGAACAGCGTGCTTTTGTTTCACCGACCACTTGTTATCAGCAAGATAAAGTCATTAGAGAAATTGATGGTATACAATTAGAGTTGGTTAGACTTGTTGGCGAATCTGAGGATCAGATGATGATATGGCTTCCTCAAAAAGAAGTTTTATGTTGCGGGGATAACTATTTTGGTTGTTTTCCAAACCTATACGCTATTCGTGGCGGACAATATCGAAACCTTGCGACATGGATTAACAGTATCGACTTTATGTTATCTTATCCTGCCAAATATCTTTTAGCTGGACACACAGCCTTGATACAGGGAAAAGAAAAAATTCATGAAGTACTAACGAATTACAAGAATGCGATGGATTATGTCTTGAATGAAACACTGAAAGGTATGAATGAAGGCAAAAACGCAGAACAATTAGCTTCTGAAATTCATTTACCAGCTGAATATGCTGACTTACCATATTTAGGTGAATATTATGGTTGTGTAGAGTGGACAGTAAGAGAAATCTATGCAGCTTATTTAGGCTGGTTCGATGGAAATCCAACCAATCTTCACCCTCTTTCTCCTGAGCAAAAAGCAAGTAAAACGGTTAAATTAATGGGAGGAAAAGAAAATGTGTTTGCAGCTGCGCAAACAGCGCTTAAAGACAGAGATTATCAATGGTGTTTAGAACTTTGTGATTTGCTGATACAAATAGATATAGATAAAACTATATTGGAAGTAAAAGCAACTGCATTAGAGAAAATTGCAGAATATGAAACAAGTGCCAATGGACGGCACTACTATATCGCTTGTGCTAAAGAATTAAGAAATAAAATTTCAAAAGAATTTCCTGATAATGATGTTGTCTTATAAGGACAAACGAGCGCTTTGCACTAAACGATTGATAAAAATGGATCTTTCTAGAAGAGAATCCCTACTGGAAAATGGGTAATTGAAAAATAGGAATTAAAAAATGGAGATTTCCAAAATGACGATACATAGTAACCATTTAGAAACCACTTTTACAAAGCTAACCTAAAGTAAGAAAGAACCTAGAGGAGTCATCGTACAGTTGTTAAGGTTAGGCAGTGTCTTTCATCTAGGTACTATATTTATTAATGAAAAGCACAAGGTGTCTATCAATAATTGGCACCTTATGTTTTTTATATTATCTGTTATGAAATGTCATTTCAATGATCATGTTATGATAGCGGCTTTGTGGGAAAGCCGATTTCTTAATAGGTACATAGATAAAATATTTTTTATACAGATAATCATATATGAAATGTAACTTATGTTAAAGAAGAAATGTTTGTATCTTCATTAAAATACATCAATATAAACTACCATTGATTGCTCTTACTTTGTTTTATTTTCAACAATTTTTTTAAAACGATTTCGATATTCGGCTGCCAAAGTATTGTCTTGAAAATGCTGCATACTGCCTTCTTTTTTTATACCGAGTTGCATGAAGATGGCATCACACTCTTCAATTTCTAAATATGTATGCTCTTCATAACGTTTTTCATGTGCCGCATTTGGCATAGAAATATCAATCTTTTTACCATCCTTCAGATAAAGAAAATAATAGAAATCACCTTTATTGTGTTGCGATAAGAAGGATTTGGCTGATTGAAAACCAGTTTTTACTTTTGTGATATTTTGATAATCATTTGTTTGCAGGATAGGCGCATACCAGCGTGCTATTTCAAGATGTGATGGATATAGCACATTGATGTTTGTTAAAGATATATAAAGAACGATGAGATTTACAAAGAGCATTAGGAAACGGTAGTGTTTCAGTTTGTGAAAGATGACTTGATAGTCTTCAAAATCAATATTATGCGTTTTCTTGGCAATGTAGGCGCCATTTATGACCATCGCTTCAATGTGGAAGAAAAAGGGAAGGATATCGGCAAGCATCGTGGAACTCCACAGTATGTAGCCATCTTTAAGATAAAGCAGCTCTTTTAGCCACTGTATGACAAAGATGAATAAAAATCCTATGCATAAAGAAAAAGGCAACCACAAGAGTAAGATCCATCCTCTCTTTTTCCGTTCTTTAAATTGGTGTCTTGTAGTAAAATACTTACGCCATAATAATGTTAGCACGCTCATGTCAGCTAGAGAAAGTAAGGTTAGCAATCCTTGGTGTTCTACATTATGTTCATTAATTTTAAGAAATAAAGTTAGAATAGGGCCACTAAGAATGAGAGTCCATACAACATAAAAAAGCGGGGAATGCTGCGTCAACATTTGGACATCTTCGTGTAATTGTTGGAATTCATCCGTTTCGATTTCTTTTAAAGTTTGTAGCCATGCAGATAATGCAGAGGCATCACTTTTCTGAAAAGATTTTTGCATATCATATAAAATAGATAGGCGAAGATCTTCTTGCCATTTCTGTTTTTCCAACATATGAATTTGTTTTTCTAATAACTCTACTAGCGTACATTTTCCGTCTGTAACATCCTTAATAGCAGCTATAGAACAACCACATTTTCTTAATAAAGCAATTGTTTGTAATTGCGTTAAATCTTCTTCGCCATACTCGCGATAGGCATTTTCACCACGTTTGATCTATAATAGGCCCTTAGTTTCATAATAGCGTATCGTCTTGGCAGAGATGCCACTCAATTTTTCAATTTCTCCAATTTTCATAGCTATGCTCCTTCTTTTATAGAGGTAGTAAACACCTTCTAGCAGCTGGAAGGTCAAGGAAAAAATAAACTTTTTGCTATATTTACGACATTTTTATATCATCTTGTGATTGTTGTTGCTTCACATGTCACTTTTTGCGATAAATAAAAAACCCGCTTGCATCAGCGGGTAATACACATATGGCGTCCACGAAGGGATTCGAACCCCTGACCGTGCGCTTAGAAGGCGCATGCTCTATCCAACTGAGCTACGTGGACAACAATCAATGCCTAATTATAATAGCAAATTTCATATTGAATTTCAATATATAATTTGTTTTTTTTTCATTTCTGAACAGTTTTTCAACCGTAGTACACAAAGAATGTTAAGTGTAAAGTGAGATATATGCACCCTCAAATATGTAAAGTCAATCATATGTATTAATACTTTTTGTAAAATAGTAGTATGTGTTTGGCATTTTTAAAATATCATATCCTTATATAATATAGCGGTTTGTAAAAGAAACTTCGCTTTTATGATTTTAAAGAAAATAAAAGTATTTTCATTTTTAGGGATTTTACTGCATGAAGTGTGTACGTTGCCTAGAAAGACTGTTGTAAAAGCAGGATGGGCAAAGGAAAATCATCACATAAGAAATGAAAATAACACACTTTATGTGATAACGGACAAAAAATGCGTGAAATTGGCGCAACTATGGACATACTAATTGATAAAACAAGGTAAATATGCTATATTAATGTATGTTTGGTCGTAAAGGAGATACCATGGATACTTATTATGAAGATATTCTAAAAAAAGTAGAAATGCAGATGGAACAACATGACCATCAAGCTGCTTACCAGATTCTTGAGGAAGAGCTTTCCATGCCTTATATTCCTAAGGAATATGAACAGCGATTGATCGATCTTTATAATGCCTGTCGCAGTGAGTTGCAACCACAAGCACAGCGAAGCTATAGTGAAGAGGATATTGAAATGCTGCTAAAGGGTTCCTTGGAAGAACAGTTTCTTGCGATTGAACAGTTAAGAAAAAGTAATATTCGTAATCATCTGGATGCGATACGCGATTACCTTGGCAATGCGCCACACTACTTAATTCGCTCTTATCTAATTGAAGCGATGATGGAACAAAACATCAGTGACGAGTTCACAATTGAGATGGATGGGTTAGTCATAACCTTTGCTCCATGCTTTATTGAGCCGCCAATGGAGAGTGATGGTGTCATACAAGCAGTCGCATACCTAAAGGATTGGTTTGAAAGCGATAATCCGACATTCACGATGATGTGTGTGGAAACACTAGTAAAAGAGGCATATCTTCGATTGCCATACAATATCGAAGAAGATGATGCTTTGGGAATTGCAATCGGTGTTGCACAATATGTCTTTGCGGCACATGAAGAAATGGATGCTTTTGCAATATTTCTGAATGAAAAAGGACTTGCGCGAAACAGTGGTTATGAATTATTATTAAGTAAGCATGAAATTTAAACATGTGAAAATCGTATTGGGTACGTAGGAGGTATGAACATGAGTTCAACATGGGAATTAAAAGAAAAATCAACAGGTGAATTAACAACAACTGTAGAAGGAGATGCTTGGAAAGCTGCTCAAAAGAAAGCATTTGGCAAACTTTCTAAGAAAGTAAATCTGCCAGGCTTCCGTAAAGGACATGCTCCTGAGGCACTGGTTAGAAAACAAATCAGTACACAAAATATATTAATGGAGGCAATTGATGAAGTTGCTGGTGAAGCTTTAAGTGATGGTATCAAGGAACATGACTTGTGGGTCGTTTCTCGTCCTTCTTTAGGCATCGACAGTATTGATGAAGATAAAGTAACTTTTAAATTCACAGTTACAGTGAAACCAGAAGTAAAACTTGGCGCATATAAGAACTTGGATATTAAAAAAGATGATGCAGCCGTTAGCGATGAAGATGTTGAAGCAGAATTGACTTCTTTACAGGAACGTTTTGCTGATCTAGTAATAAAGGAAGACGGCAAGGTTGAAAATGGCGATACAGCTGTCATTGACTTTGAAGGATTTAAAGATGGTGTTGCATTTGAAGGTGGAAAAGCAGAGGCTTATCCATTAGTAATCGGTAGCGGTTCTTTCATTCCAGGTTTTGAAGAACAGCTGTTAGGCATGAAGAGCGAAGAAACAAAAGAAATCAATGTAACTTTCCCTGAAGAATATCAGGCAGAAGAATTAGCTGGTCAACCAGTGGTCTTCAAGGTTACGGTACATGATATTAAAGAAAAGGTATTGCCTGAAGTAAATGATGAATTAATCAAACAGGCAGAAATCAAAGATGTTGAAACGGTTGATGCGTACAAAGAATATGCACGTAAAAATCTGGAAACTAGTAAAGCAAATGCGGCTAATCAGAAATTTGAAAATGAATTGCTGACTGCGGTAACGGATGCTGCAGAAGTAGAAATTCCAGATGTTATGGTAGAAGAAGAAACGGATACTTTGGTAAATGAATTTGCACAGCGTTTACAGTCTCAGGGATTCAGCTTGGATCAGTTCAAACAGGTAACTGGACAAACAGATGAAATGATTCGTGAGGAAATGGGCAAAGACGCATACAACAAAGTAAAAGTGCGTTTAGTTCTAGAGGCAATTGCTGCTGAAGAAAAAATGGAAATCAGCGATGAAGAAGTAGAAAAAGAACTGGAAACAGTTGCAACTACTTACAACATGCCATTAGAACAGGTGAAACAGCTGATTAGCAAAGATGCGATTGCGTATGATCTGCGTATTCGCAAAGCTCTTGAATTATTGAAAGAGACAGCTGGTAAGTAAAGCCGCGTAAAAGACGCATCCGCGTCTTTTTTGGCTTATGAAAGGAGTGTAGACAAATGAGTGAAAACGATGCTAATCCAATTGTACGACTGCCTTTGGTTTGTACGCGCGGTGTAATTGTCTTCCCAAATCAAGAAGTAATCATTGATGTAGGACGAGACAAATCTACGTGTGCTGTAGAAGAGGCTCAGGAAAAGTTTGAGAGTCAGGTGGTTCTGGTAGCGCAGAAAGACTTAGCGATGGATTCACCAGACATTGATGACTTATATTCCTTTGGTACATTGTGTCAAATTCGCCATATCCGTCGTATGGATGGCTATCTGCGAGTAAAATTTAAAGGGCTTCAGCGTGTAAAGATTCATACGATCATCAATGACGATGAGATGATGAGCACATCTGCTGAGGTTATGTATGATGTAACACAGGATGCGATGGAAGAAGTAGCTTTAATTCGCAAAATTGCAAAACAGTTTGAAGAGATTGAAGCAATTTCGCAAAGCATTCCGAAAGAGATGATTAATGAGTTGGCAAAAGGGGTCAGTGCTCCTCAGCTAGCGGATCAGATATCACAATTGTTTCCTTTTACATTGGAAAAACGCCAAGAATTATTGGAAACAACAGGTGTCAATGACCGTCTGTTTTTGATCTTACAGGAAATCGAAAGTGAGAAAGAGCTTTCTCAGATTGAAAATAAGATCAATGATAAAGTGAAATCACGTATTGAAGAAAGCCAGAAAGAATACTATTTGCGTGAAAAGATGCGGGCGATTAAAGAAGAGTTAGGTGATGTGCCTGACAGTGATAAGGATGCGGATGAAATTCGTCGTCGTTTAGATGAGAACCCATATCCGGAAAGCATTAAAGAAAAAATTAAAGAAGAGCTAAGCCGTTATGAAATGTTGCCAGCAGCCAGTGGGGAGACCGGGGTCATCAAAACTTATATTGACTGGATGATGGATCTTCCTTGGTGGCAAGAAAGCAAAGATAATGAAGATTTGCAAGCTGCCAGTGATGTCTTAGATGCAGATCACTATGGCTTAGAAAAAGTCAAAGAACGTATCTTAGAATATTTAGCGGTGAAACAGATGACGAATTCTTTGAAAGCTCCAATTATTTGTTTAGTTGGTCCTCCAGGAGTTGGTAAAACATCTTTGGCCAAATCTGTTGCGCGTGCATTAGATCGTAAATTTGTAAAAATTTCACTTGGCGGTGTTAAAGATGAATCTGAAATTCGCGGTCATCGCAGAACGTATTTAGGTAGTATGCCGGGACGTTTCATTCAAGCGATGAAAAAAGCCGGAACGATCAATCCTGTCTTTTTGATCGATGAAATCGATAAGATGGCAAGTGATTATAAAGGAGATCCTGCCAGTGCAATGTTGGAAGTATTGGATCCTGAACAAAATGCGATGTTCTCAGATCATTACATTGAAGAACCATATGATTTGAGTAAGGTTTTATTTATCGCAACAGCAAACTACTTGGAAAATATTCCAAACGCTTTACGCGATCGTTTAGAAATTATCGAACTTTCCTCTTATACGGAATTAGAGAAAATTGAGATTGCGAAACGTCATTTAGTACCAAAGCAGATTAAAGAAAATGGTTTAAAGAACAGCCAGCTGAAAATAGACGATGATATGATCAGCTATCTGATTCGTTATTATACGCGTGAAAGTGGTGTGCGTCAGTTAGAAAGAACGATTGCCACTGTATGCCGGAAGAGCGTTTTGGCTATTCTTAAGGATAAAAAACGTTCGATCAAGGTTACAAAAAAACTCATCCATGAATGGTTAGGCAATGAAAAATTTGAATACGGCAAGCGTGAAACAAAGGATCAGGTAGGAACTGTGACAGGGCTTGCGTATACAGCCTTTGGCGGTGATGTGTTACAGATTGAAGTAAATCATTTCGAAGGTAAAGGGAAGTTGGTAATTACCGGACAGCTTGGTGATGTGATGAAAGAATCGGCAACGATTGCATATGATTATGTGCGTGCCAATGCTAAAAAGTATAAGATCAAACCAGACTTCTTTGAAAATAACGATATTCATATCCATGTTCCAGAAGGAGCCGTACCAAAAGATGGACCAAGTGCAGGGGTTACTTTGACAACAGCGCTTGTATCCAGTCTAAGCAACACGCCGGTAAAAGCGAATTTAGCTATGACGGGTGAAGTTACCTTACGTGGTCATGTTTTGCCAATCGGTGGTTTAAAAGAGAAATCGATGGCTGCTCATCGCTGTGGTATCACAACCGTAGTTATTCCAAAAGCGAATGTGAAGGATCTTGATGATGTACCTGCTGCTGTTAAGGAAACCGTAAGCTTTATCCCAGTGGAACGTGTTTCACAGGTACTAGATGCAGCTTTGGTAAAGTAAATGATCACTTTTCAGAAAGCAGAGCTAGTTATATCTGCTCCCGATAAAAAATCTTGGCCGGAAACCGATTTACCGGAAATCGTATTAGCAGGACGCAGCAATGTTGGTAAAAGCAGCTTTATCAATACGATGTGTGGAAGAAAAAAACTTGCCTATGTAGGAAATACACCGGGGAAAACAAGACTTTTAAACTTCTTTAACCTAGATGATAAATACATGTTTGTCGATGTACCAGGCTATGGTTATGCTAATATATCAAAAGCACAGCTGCTAAAATTTGGCGAAATGATGGAAGATTATTTTGCCGAAAGAAAACAGAAAAAAGGGTTAGTCATCCTTGTGGACGCAAGGCATAAACCAACAGAGGATGATATCACCATGCTTGAATTTGCACGATATTATGAAATTCCGGTAGCTGTTGTTGCGACGAAAACAGATAAGCTGCCATCAACCAAATTAAAAAATCAATTAAAGATGATTCGTAAAGAATTGCAATTGAATGATCATGAGCCATTATTTCCATTCTCCGCTGAAAAAAAGACGGGAATGGAGGCGGTATGGGAGTATCTCATTCCTATCTTTGAATCTTAAGACGTGTGTAATGCACGTCTTTTCTTTTATGAATTGGGTAATTAATTTTTTAGGGGTCTTTGCTAGAAATTTAGGGGACAACTTTAGGGTAGATGAAGAAAACGAACTAAAATCTAAGACCCCTAAAGTTTTAGATATCTTTTAAATTAGCAAAAGAAAAGCAGGGAATTCCTGCTTTAGAAATTATATATTAGGCCAAGATAACCTCTTGAATGGTTTTACGCAAATGCTCTTGTTGCTCATGTTCGATGGCATCATCGACAATGATGCGTGAAAGCTGTGATAAATCAGCGAATTTACAAAAACAGACTTTGTTGAATTTCGTAGAATCTACCAGTAAGATGGTTTCATTGGCAATGGCCATCATTTTTGCTTTTAGATGAGCCGTTCCAGCATTCGGTGTTGTCAATCCCTGTACCAGATCAATGGCAGAAGTTGTTAGGAAAAATTTATCAACATGAAAAGCACTCAACATACGAATGGCAATATCGCCACAGGCAAAATGGAAACCATGACGAATTTCGCCACCAATGGAGATGATTTCAAAGTCCTGACGTTTTTCAAATGTATGCAACAACATCAAATCTGAAGTAATGATCTTCAGATTTTTTTTTGATGATTGGATCAAGGCATTTGCAAATGCCAAGGCTGTCGTTCCGGTATCTAAGGCGAGGGTATCACCATCATGAACATAAGCAATTGCGCTTTGGGCTATTTTCATTTTCTTATCATCGTTTTTGCGATTATCTAATACTTCTTCCTGTTCAATCTTGTTACGTAAAACAGCTCCTCCATGTGTACGGATGATACTGCCGTTTTTTTCTAGCTCCCTTAGATCACTGCGTATCGTTGCAGGGGTGATATCAAATAATTTTGCTAGCTCACTCACACTGCAACGGGTGTTTGTTTTAATGAAATTCATAATTTTGCGTTTTCGCTCTTCCGCAAAAAGCGGATTTGGGTTCTTCTGCATAATTTCACTTCCCTTATGTATATTTTAGCAGATTATAGAAAAGTAAGCAAACGAAAATAAATAAAAACAAAAATAAATAAATATATTTACAAAACAAAAATATAGGACTATAATGAACCTGTAAAACGAAAGCAAATGAAAATAGGAGGAATTAAATGAAAATAACAAGAAAAGAATTAGCGAGTATGGTGGATCACACAAACTTAAAAGCTTATGCGACAAAAGAAGATTTCCAACAGCTATGCGAGGAAGCGAAAGCTTATGGGTTTAAATCTGTAGCAATCAATTCCTATCCAGTTGCGATGTGTCGTAAGATGTTGGAAAATTCTTCGGTATTATGTGGAGCTGCTATTGGTTTTCCATTAGGGCAAACCACGATTGCTGTAAAAGCTGCCGAAGTTGAAGATGCCATTGGCAATGGATGTCAGGAATTTGATTATGTATGCAATATCGGCAAAGTAAAAGAACATGATTATGCCTACCTTCGCAAAGAAATGGAATGTTTAGTAGGAATTGCTCGCAAACATGGGGTTTGTTGCAAAGTGATTTTTGAAACCTGTTATTTAGAGGAAGATGAAATCATCGAGCTTGCGAAAATTGCAAAAGAAGTAGAGCCTGATTTTGTGAAAACATCAACTGGCTTTGGCAGTGCTGGTGCAACAATTGCCCATGTAAGGCTCATGAAACAATATGCCGGTGATAAGGTACAAGTAAAAGCAGCCGGTGGTATCCGCGATCTGAAAACTGCATTGGCCATGATAGAAGCAGGAGCAACTCGTCTAGGTACTTCCTCAGGCATAAAAATATGCGATGAACTGGCAGAAAAATAAGGAGATCAATAATGAATATACAAGAATATATCAGTAAGGATTGTGTAACTTTCCAACTCCAAGCTGATAAGAAAGAAGCCGCATTAAAGGAAATGGCAGAACTACTATATCAAGCAGGGAAAGTGAAGAATTTATCACTTTATCTGAAAGCAGTAGAAGAGAGAGAATTGGAATATACGACCGGGATAGGAGGTGGAATTGCTATACCGCACGGGAAATCGGCTACTGTACCCCATGCCTGTATTGCCTTTGGCAAGAGTGAAACGGGTATTGCCTGGAATTCACTTGATGAAAAGCCTGTCTATTGTGTATTCATGCTCGCTATACCGGAACATGAAGATGAAACGCATTTGGATATGCTCAGTACATTGGCGCGTAAGCTCATGCATCAGGAAGTTCAAGAGGCATTGTTACAGGCAAATGATATAGATACATTTTATCAAGCTATCGAATAATAAACATCGTAGATGAAAAAGGAGAAGATATTATGAAACTGATTGCGATTACATCATGTTCAACCGGAATTGCCCATACATATATGGCAGCTGAGGCATTAGAAATAGCCGCAAAAGATATCGGATGGAACATCAAGGTTGAAACGCAGGGGTCGGTGGGGGCTAAAAATGTATTAACTCAAGAAGATATTGAGGCTGCAGATGCTGTTGTCATAGCGGCAAGCACATCTGTAAACAAAGATCGTTTCCATGGAAAACGCTTATATGAAGTAGATGTCAATGATGCCATCAAAAACGGACAACAGGTTTTAAAGGATTCTTTGCAAGCTCCTATCTATGGAGGTGCTAAACAAACAGAAACCATAAAGGTTGAAAAAGAAAGTAATAACAACTTTAAAGGTATTTACGCTCATTTGATGACAGGTGTATCTTATATGATTCCATTTGTTGTAGCCGGTGGTATCATGACTGCATTATCTTTTGCATTTGGTGGTATTAATTCAGAAGGAGCAATTGCCGAAGCCTTTAAGACCATCGGTGGTACTGCCATGGGATTGATGTGGGCAGCACTTGGCGGTTATGTGGCTTTCTCTATTTCTGATCGTCCAGGACTTGTACCAGGCATGGTTGCCGGTATGTTGGCATCTTCTTCCGGGTCTGGCTTTTTAGGAGCATTGCTAGGAGGCTTTATTGCAGGTTACTCGGTTTTAGGTGTTAAAAAAGCCTTTGTAAAATTACCAGAAAAGTTTGAAGGTCTGATGCCGGTCTTGATCATTCCGGTACTATCCTGTATCATTACCGGTTTCTTAATGGTCTTTGTCGTCGGAAAACCACTTACTTGGTTGAATGAAACCTTGACATCTTGGCTGACAAGCATGAGTGGTGCTAGCTCCGTTGTATTAGGGGTCATTCTTGGTGCCATGATGGCAATTGACCTTGCCGGTCCTATTGGAAAAGCAGCATATTTCTTTGGTGTTGCATCTTTAACAGCCTTAACGCAAGGACAGACAAGTCCGGTAATGGCAGCGGTAATGTTATCTGGTATGGTACCTCCACTTGCTATGGCCTTATCTTCCACAGTGTTGGCAAAGAAAAAATATACACGCGATGAGCGTGAATCAGGAAAAACAGCATGGATTCTTGGTCTATCCTTTATATCTGAAGGAGCGATTCCCTTTGCGGTAGCCGATCCAATTCGTGTTCTTGCCTCTGTTACGGTAGGTTCTGCGATTACCGGGGCATTGTCAATGGTTTTCAATTGTGGTCTTGCTGTACCACATGGAGGATTCTTTGTCTTGTTAATTCCCGGTGCTACATCCAATGTCTTTATGATGGTATTGGCATTAGCTGTTGGTACGGTTGTATCCGCCTTGCTGGTATCTTTATGGAAGAAGGAAAAATAATATGAAAGATTGTCTAAACGTCTGTTTAATAGGAACAGGAAGAGCAGGCATGATCCATGCCCGCAGCTATATGGGAAACGTCGTGGGAGCACGTCTATTGGCAATATGTGATCCCTGTGAAGAAAATTTAAAAAAAGCCCAAGAAGAACTTCATGTTGCTTATACGTATGCGGATTATCAAGTGGCACTACAGAATAAAGAGATAGATGCAGTAATCGTGGTGACACCAACAGGTACCCATAAAGAAATTGTGCTGGCGGCAGCTTCTGCCGGCAAACACGTGTTCTGCGAAAAACCGATGGCGATTTCAGCGGAAGAATGTGATGAGATGATAGCAGCTTGTAAACAACATCATGTAAAGCTACAAGTAGGATTTATGCGGCGTTATGATGAGAGCTTTCAGAAAGCAAAAGAAGTCATTACATCTGGTAAGATCGGTGAAGTGACAATGATTAAATCACTGACTCATGGACCAAGTGAGCCCAAAGAATGGATGTATGATATAGCAAAAAGCAGTGGACCTATCGGAGAAGTTAACAGCCATGATTTCGATACGTTGCGCTGGTATGCCGACAGCGAAGTAAAAAGTATTCATGCAATTGGAAGAAATTTTCGCTCCTGCGAAAAAAAAGCAGAATATCCAGACTATTATGATACCGTGGCTGTATTATTGGAATTTGAAAATGGCATTATCGGCATGATTGATGGAGCACAATATGTACAGTATGGCTATGATGCCAGAGCGGAGATATTAGGTACATGTGGCAATGTATTGGTAGGTTCACAGAAAAACAACAATGTGAGCATCGCCACTCATGATAAGTGCATGCATGCTGAAGTCATGCCTTCCTGGACAAAGTTATTTAAAGATGCTTATATTAATGAAGCAAGAGATTTTATTCGTTGCATACGTGAAGATGATACCCCTAGAGTTAGTGGACATGATGGTAAAATGGCATTGATTCTGGTACGTGAAGGATTGCGTTCGTTACTTGAAAAACGACCAATCAGAATAGGAGAGTAAAAATGAAAGCTGCATTATTAAAAGGAAAGCTAGACATTAGCGTAGAAGAAGTTCCGCTGCCGGAAATAGGGGATGATGAAATCCTATTAAAGGTGAAAGCTGCAAGTATTTGTGGCAGTGATGTTCGGATGTATAAGAATGGTTATCAACATGTATCTAAAGAACATCCTTTGATTATCGGCCATGAATTTGCCGGGGTCATTGAGAAAATCGGTAAACAAGTCACGGCGTATGAAGTAGGGCAACGAGTAGCTGTTGCGCCCAATATGGGATGTGGCACTTGTGATCATTGTGTGAGTGGTGAAACACATCTGTGTGAGCATTACCAAGCCTTTGGTATTAATATGAACGGTGGGTTTGCCGAATATGTAAAAATTCCAGCAACCGCCATTCAACAAGGAAATATTACGGTATTACAGGATGCGATTTCCTTTGCGGAAGCTGCTTTGGTGGAACCTTTAAGCTGTGTGTATAATGGGCAAAAGCGTCTGCATATGACACCGGGAAAAGATGTTTTGATTATCGGCGCCGGCCCGATTGGAATTATGCATATCATGGTGGCAAAATTGTTTGGTGCTGCCAAGGTGTTCATGAATGATCTCAGTCGTGAACGGATGGAACAGGCGAAGAAACTCTTTCCTGATTTGATTCTGGTGGAAGGTGATTTACAAGAGGAGATACGCAAGCATACGGGAAAGGGCGTAGATGTATGCATCATTGCAGCTCCGGCACCAACAGCACAAACACAATCCTTGCAGTATATGAATATGAATGGGCAGCTGTTATTTTTTGGCGGTCTTCCTAAAGATCGCGAAAATGTATCATTAAATACGAATCTTGTACATTACAAGCAATTGAGCATTTATGGCTGTACCAGACAAAGTGTCATGGATTATCGACTTTGCAGCAAATTGGTAAACGATAAACGTATCCCTTTGAATAGCATCATATCCGCAACATATCCCATCGATGATTTCATGGAGGCGATGGATAAGGCAGCACATGCCGTTGGTTTAAAACATGTCATTACGTTTGCATAATCTGATCAGACAGTGAGCATGACATAATGGTAGTAAATAAATATGAAAGCACATAAAAAAGGCGAAAAGTTCGCCTTTTTTATCATTTATTGTTCTTTTTGTTCCACAGCTAGGATCAATTCTTTTGCATAAGGTAAAGAAGCAATCCAATCACATACAACATGCCATTCATCCAGTTTGTGATTTCTTCTGGCATAATATATATTCATTAACGTTTCATAATTCAAGGTACAGGTACGCAGTTGGTGGTAGCTGGTTGGCAATAGTTGAATCATGCTATACCAGACAGTTTTATCTTTTGTTTCTAAATATTCCAAGCGCAACTCTTCCAATACCGCTATGACTGCTTTCAAAGATGCTAAGGCTTTTTCATTCATATGCTCATAAGAGAAGTCATCTAATGTAAAAGGCTTACTGGCAATCTTATGCATGGTGCTTGTTGAATTGGCAACCGTTGCTACTTTATAGGTGTCATATTCTTTCCACCAGTACATTGGTGCGGTAAAATCTACGGAAACAAAAATCTGGCGAATAAATTTACGATGGTCACTGCCAGCCTTTGCTAAACGCTGTGCTAAAGATAAATCATTAGGCCCCATCACAAAGTTTCCTTCATCATCATAATAGGAATCCATGCGATTCCAGCTATTCATCGGATTACGAGCTCCGCGAATGGCGTTTTCAAAATTCATAACGCTGCAACGTTCAATTTTTATCATAATTCTTTACTCCTTATTTTTTATTGTTGTATTTATTTTATCATAGAAAAGATAAAGTACAGAGAAGAAAGTTGTTTTTATTTTCACATGGGCATATTTAGAGAAAAAGATGCATACATAGTGATAGGAGGATTTGACAATGAAAACAATGAAGATTGAAAAGCATCTGTTTTATGCAGATGAAATAAAGCGTTTGCATACACTGCAGGCAAAAGAACAGCTGCAATATGATCAAGATGAAGATGGTATTCGGGCAACCGGGCCGCTGCATATTCAAGGCAGTTATGAAACAATGGATGGCAATATAATACCTTTTGAAGAAGAATTGCAAATGGATGTATTAGCACCTAGAGAAAAGTTGGGCACAATGCCTTTTGCTATGCAGGTGGAAGCATGTGAAGGGAAGATGGATGAAAATGGGATACTTGTAACAATACTCATGAACATTAGCGGCTTAAAAGAAGAAACAGAGAAACCACAGAAAAAAATTACACCACAGCCGGTAACGACAACACCAATTCCACAACGAGAACAAACACCAGTACCGGATACATCGAACAGCAATAAGCAAGATGAAGAAGAAGCACAAGAGATTATCACTACTCCAGAAAATGAACAACCGGAAACGGAAAAAACGACGGTTGATGAATTTGAAGATTTATTTGAGGATGCCGATACCACGTATACTTCTTATCGCATGATTGTCGCAAAACCCAATGATACGTATGCCAGTATTGCCAATCGTTATGAGGTGAAAGAAGCTGATTTACGTGCATGTAATCATAATAAAACGATTGAGGCCAAAACTTTAGTAATCTTACCATGATGATTCTATTTGGAATCATCTTTTTCCTTTTAAGGGGTGCTTGAACATGATACAAATTCGTCCTGTTTCTGACCTTGAAAATGAATTCCCAAAGATTGCAACCATTATCAACAAATATTTGGTATATCTTACAAGAATAGATATGGTGAATAGGCATATGAAGTCTGAAAGAATACGCAAGACTGACAGACAACATTGTGATGAAATCAGATGAGATTGAAATAATGATAGCAGTCGTACAAGAAGTGCGGTACTTGAAAAATAAATCCACAAGATTATCAGATTGATTATAAAAAAACGGTTGAAATGCAGAAAAGTTTTGTTTATAATAAGTGTACATACGCTGAAGAGAAGGAGTACATGTTATCGGAAATACAGAGAGCTTTTGGATGGTGTAAGAAAGCATGAGGATACATGGAAGGTAGTCTTGGAGTTGATATTCTGAAAAGTGCAGTAGGAATATTCGGGTTGGCACATCGTTATTCGTGCTGTAGAGGCATATAAAAGTATGCGAAGTAAGGTGGTACCACGTTCATCACGTCCTTATACAGGACGTTTTTTTTATGGAGGGAGATGAGCATATGCAATTGTCAATGCCAGAAAAAGAAACCTCTCGTCTGTATCTGCGTGGTATGGAGGAAGCGGATGCCTGTGATATTTATGACTATTATCGGCAGGCTTGCGTAACGCAATTTCTTACCTTTCCCCCACATCCTGATGTAGAACATACATTGCACATTCTTAAAGCGTTTTATTTGCCTTATGAACGCCGAGGAGAACCGCAAGCTTGGTGCGTGCTTGATAAACAAAGGGGAAAGGTCATCGGTCATGTGTGTTTCCATGCATTGGAGGATGATACGGCACAGCTTGCTTATGTCTTACATCCAGAGTATTGGGGTCATGGCTATATAAGGGAGGCTTTACTTCCATTGCTGGAAGTTGGCTTTACACAATTTGGCTTGCGACGCATAACCGCAATGGTGGCGTATGAAAATAAGCGAAGTGCCAAGGTTTTAGAAGCTTTAGGTTTTCGTCTAGAAGGAATATGTAAAGAAGCAATGAAGTTAAGTGATGGCATCTATCACGATATGATGCTATATGCAATATTGAAAAAAGAATGGAGGAAGCTATATGAACAAAACACTTGATGCGAAATATGATCATCACAAAGTTGAACAAGAACACTACAAGACATGGGTAGAACAAGGCTATTTTACAGCAGGAGATAAAACAAAAGATCCTTTCTGTATCGTGATCCCACCACCTAATGTAACTGGGAAGCTGCACTTAGGTCATGCCTGGGATACAACGCTGCAAGATATTGTTGCTCGTTATAAACGTTTGCAAGGCTATGATATGCTGTGGCTGCCGGGAATGGATCATGCCGGTATTGCGACACAAGCAAAAGTTGATGAACGATTAAAAGGGGAAGGAATTTCCCGTTATGATATCGGGCGTGAAAAATTTTTAGACAGAGCTTGGGAATGGAAAGAGGAATATGCTTCTACGATTCGTAAGCAATGGGCAAAGATGGGTTTATCCTTAGATTATACAAGAGAGCGCTTTACGTTGGATGATGGGTTAAGTCATGCTGTTCGTAAAGTATTTGTGGATCTGTATAACGATGGTTTGATCTATCAGGGTGAGCGTATTATCAACTGGGATCCAGAAGCAATGACAGCTTTATCTAATATTGAAGTTATTCATAAAGAAATCGAAGGTGCCATGTATTATTTCAAATACAAGGTTGTTGAAACGGGAAAAGAATTAGTCATTGCGACAACCCGTCCGGAAACGATGTTTGCCGATCAGGCTATCTTTGTTCATCCGGATGATGAGCGTTATAAAGACATCGTTGGGTTGCATGCCATCAACACGGCAAATGGCGAAGCTTTGCCAATCATGGCGGATGATTATATTGATATGAGCTTTGGTACAGCAGTCATGAAATGTACGCCAGCGCATGATCCAAATGACTTTGCCTTGGCGAAAAAATACAATCTTCCTATGCCAATCTGTATGCATCCAAATGGAACGATGAATGATATGTGTGGTAAGTATGCAGGAATGGATCGCTTTGCTTGTCGGAAAGCATTAGTAGAAGATTTTGAAGCAGCCGGTGTCGTTGATCATATCGAAAAGCATATGCATCAAGTTGGACATTCAGAGCGTACCGGAGTAATCGTAGAACCATATTTATCAAAACAATGGTTTGTTAAGATGAAACCGTTGGCGCAAGAAGTATTAAAAAATCAGGAAATAGCGGAACAGCGTATCAATTTCTATCCAAAACGTTTTGAAAAGACATTCCATCAATGGTTGGAAAATATTGAAGACTGGTGTATTTCTCGTCAGCTGTGGTGGGGACATCGCATTCCTGCCTGGTATCATAAAGAAACCAATGAAATTTATGTAGGCATGGAAGATCCGCAGGATCAGGAAAACTGGAAGCAGGATGAAGATGTATTGGATACTTGGTTCTCCAGTGCTTTATGGCCGTTCTCAACTTTAGGCTGGCCGGAAAATACGGATGATCTGGCACGATATTTCCCAAATGATCTGTTAGTAACCGGTTATGACATTATTTTCTTCTGGGTTGCCCGAATGGCTTTCCAGACGCGTTACTGCATGAAGAATCGTCCATTCAAGGATGTATTGATTCATGGACTTGTACGTGATCCACAAGGCAGAAAGATGAGCAAGTCGCTAGGTAATGGTATTGACCCAATGGATGTCATTGATCATTTCGGTGTTGATGCATTGCGTTTCTTCTTGACGACGAATTCTACTCCGGGGCAGGATCTGCGTTACTCTGATGAAAAAGTCGAAGCAAGCTGGAACTTTATCAATAAGATTTGGAATGCCAGTCGCTTTGCGCTGATGCAGTTGGGAGATGCGTTCCATTTGGAGGATATCGATGTAAGCAATGCGTCAATGATTGATAAATGGATTTTAAAACGCTTTAATGAAGTATTGGAAAATGTTACGGAAAACATGGAAAAATATGAGTTTGCGTTAGTGGGTAATGAATTGTACAATTTTGTATGGGATGATTTCTGTTCCTGGTATATTGAATTATCCAAAGCTGGTTTACAGAGTGCAGATGCAACGGTGGTAACAGCAGCACGCTCTACGCTGGTCATTGTTTTACGTGGTATCGTACGTATGTTACATCCATTCATGCCATTTGTAAGTGAAGAAATCTATTTAAGCCTGCCACATGAAAAAGCAAGCATCAATTTGGAATGCTGGCCAACTAAAGTGGATGTTACCATGAGTGAAGACGAAATGGTAGCGGTAAAACAGCTGCTAACGATGATTGAAGCAGTACGTGCTATTAAGGTAGATTACAATCTGAAACCAAGTATGGATATTGAAGTTATCATTAAGGATGAACACGATGTGCTCATGCCAAGTGATGCAAACAGAAATGCCATCTTACAGAAGATGTGTCATGCGACCTGGATAGATAATGCCAAAGATGAAGAAATGGCAGTTCGTCCAATCTTGCATGGTACCTTGAATGTACCTTTGGCAGCTATTATCAATGTAGAAGAAGAGATTGCTAAACTAAGCAAAGAAGTGAAACGTTTGCAAGGAGAAATCAAACGTGGAGAAGGTATGCTGAGCAATCCAAACTTTGTGAATAAAGCGCCTGAGGCCAAAGTGAATGCGGAAAAGGAAAAGTTAGAAGGCTATAAAGCACAGTATGCAATTGTTGGAAAACAATTAGAAGAAATGGAAAAAAGACGTTAATTATTTAAGTGATTTAAAAAGATTTTTAGAAATAGGATTACTTCTGAAAATCTTTTTTTTGTATGGGTGACACAAGATATTCATACTATGATTCATATTTAGTAAGGTTAGAAAGACGCTATTCAGAAAAGTTGGTATACCATATAATGAAATACTACACGAATAGATAAGAGAAAATTTTATTGAATTATAACCATTGTATTTCATAGGTAAACATAAGATTTTAGGGATGGCAAAAGCAAATAAGATGCTTTTTTATAAGATGTAGACGAAAATATAGATAAAAAGTTATATTTTACGAATGAAAATTGCGATAATTGATAATAAAATAAAAAAAGTGACATATTTGTGATAAAATAATATCATATAGAAACCTATGTTGTAGGTTATATAAGGGGTAAACAATCGTTATGAAAGAAAATACGGAAGTCTATGTACAGTTGTTCAGTCACACGTATACGTTTTTACTGCCTTTACACAGTCTAAACATGGCTGCAATTGAAAAAGACTTACAATTACGAAAGGATCATGATGGTAATTACTACTTACAGGATCAATTCATCCGTATGTATTCTTTTTCTGCGCTCTTACAAGAACCTGCAGAAGAAGAATTGATTTGTTGTGTTTTAAAACAGCATGATCAACAAATGGTGTTACGTGTTCATAACGTAGGAGATGTAATTACTCTGACATCACCAATTCATGCTTTGCCCAAATATGTAAGAACGAAGGAAAACAGCTTTCTTGGTGGTTGTGTTTGCTATGCCGAACATGAAGTCGGTTATGTTATAGATGTGGAAAAATTATTTCACGATGTACAAGAAAGTGTGAGCCTATGAAACATAGAGCAGAAAACAGCAAGATTGATGCATTGACAAGAACCCTTAATATTGTTGCTGTAAAAAAAGAAATTGCTAAATATGGGAAAGCAGATGCAACCCAGGATACACTGTTTCTATTACATCATCATTTTACGAAAATGGCATTCACAAAAGTGAAGGAGGATCTTCGTCTGTGTGGTTTTTTGTTACATGCAGCGTTTCCCTATCCGACGTGTATCGCACGTGTGGGAAATGCGACCTTCTTTCTTTACCATCCAGGCTATCTTGATAAAGAACAGGTATTATCAAAATTGCAGTATTACGAGCATTTATTAAATAAGAATCAGATTTATAAAGATATGCAGGTAACTTGCGGAGCGTGTTATACAGATAGCAAAAGCTCCTTTGAAGAAATGTTGGAAAAGGCAGAAGGATCGATGCGGTATGCAAGGGCACACGATTTGCATCTATATATTGGTGAAGTAAGTGAACGTTATGAAGATACAAAGCCATATCCTCATGAGATAACTCCTTTTAAAATATCGCAAAAGGATGTAGATGCTTTCTTTATTTTTCAGATGTTAGAAATATTATATCAAAATGATACCATGCAGAAAGGCATTGATCAGGTGATAGATCATATCTGTGCTTATTTTAAGGTACACCATGTATATATCATGACGCGAGATGATCGAAACCGTGAATTCCATATCTCACATGAACATATTTTAAAAAAATCTTTAGTGATGAATGATAATTTAAAGAAAATGAGTTCATTTATCGGAGAACGATATCAAGAAGTCTTTGATGAAAATGGGATGATCGTATGTAATCGCATGGAAGAATTGAAACAATATGATGTTTTTATGGAAGAGCGCCAACGTTTACGTGGTGTCCATTCATTGATGCAACATATGCTGGTGGAGCATGGTGCTTATATCGGTTATTTGACTTTATTAGACTTAGAAAATGTGCGCATGTGGACATCTCAGCAAATGGCAACCTTTCATTATCTGTCACATATTCTATCTATGGCATTGCAGCAGGAACGACTAGAAAAAGAAAGTGAAGCCTTATCCCAATACGATCATTTGACGGATGCGTGGAAATTGGATCGCTTTAAACAGCAGGTAACTGAGGATCTTCAAGTATATGGGGAAGCAATGGCCTTATTAACATTGGATATTAAGAACTTTAAAATGATTAATACCGATTATGGATATACATATGGCAATCGCATTCTTGTAGCGATGGCGCAGATTTTACGTCAGATCATGGAATCACATGAAAGCTTTGTACGTATGAATGCGGATATCTTTGTTGTTTTATTACATTATGAATCACAAGCTGAGCTACAACAGCGAATTGAGGATATTATCCGGCGCATGGAACGTATGGCGGATACACAAAATTTGGCTTTTCCGATTATTTGCATGATTGGCGTCTATATGATCAAGGAGAAAAACATGCCATTGCCAAGCATGATTGATCATGCGAACAGTGCACGAAAAAAAATAAAGATGTATCATAAGAGCAGTTATGCCTTCTTTGACGATGCAGACGAAGCAAGTCATCGCAAGGAACATCATTTCATTCAAGACATTATTGCGGCTTTTCACAACAATGAATTTATTGTGTATTATCAGCCAAAGGTGCACATTCCAACACGTCGCTGTTATGGCTTAGAGGCTTTGATACGCTGGAAACGCGGTAATGAAATTATTGGTCCAGATACATTCATATCGCTTTTTGAAAAACATGGGTATATTGACGAATTAGATATGTTTGTATTAAAACAGGCCTGCATGCAAATCAATACATGGATCGATGCAGGTATTGAGCCTTTGTCCATTGCCGTTAATATATCAGGGGTTCATTTGCGTGATCCTGATATCGTTAATAAAATTGTCAATGTTTGTCAATATTTTGATATTCCCCGTAACTTGATTGAATTAGAAATAACAGAAAGTGTCATGCTGGAGGATATCGATGATGTCATGAAAAAAGCCATTGCGTTGAAACAGGCAGGCTTTAAATTGTCTATGGATGATTTCGGTACCGGTTTTTCGTCTTTAAGCATTTTGAAAAAGCTGCCGGTGGATATCATTAAGCTGGATCGAGAGTTTTTCCAAAAGGTAATGGATCAGCGGGAAAAAATTATTATTTCCAATGTGATCCATATGGCCCAACAGTTAAATATCAATGTCATCAGCGAAGGCATTGAAACGATTGAACATATTCGCTTCTTACAAGAAATCGGTTGTGAGGAAGCACAAGGCTTTTATTTCTCAAAACCGTTACCAATGGAAGAATTGGATAACATTTTGTGGACACCGTTTGAAATGGAGGAGTTGTGATATGGGCACCTATTTACATTTTTCCTGTGCATCTCATGAATATGCGATTTCTCAAGAATATGTGTATAAAATTGTTGCGTCAAATCATCAGACATTCCCCATACCGTTGGCCAAACGTTATAGTCAACAAATCTTATATGAAGATGGTGCCTGGTATGCACTTCTGGATATTGAAACATTATTTTTCCATACGGAAACAAAGGCAACATATTATATGATCATGAATAATTCTACGATTGCCCTGATGGTTGATACATTATTGGAACCAATGGAGCTAGCGGATACTTGTTGGCAGCCTTCAACAACACTGAAGGATACTTGGGCATATAAAAAGGAAAAAGAGATTTATTTGATTGAAGATATACTATTACAAAAGAGGATGAGTTGTTATGATTCAGATGACGGATAAAGAATTTGAAAATTTCTGCCGTGTAATGCAGGAGAACTATGGAATTGATCTTAAGAAGAAACGTGTATTAATAGAATATCGCATGATAGCAGAAGTAAAAAAGCGCGGTATGCATTCATTTCAAGAATTTTTAGATGCAATGGTCAAGGATGAAAGCAAAGAATTGCAATATACGATGATCAATCAGCTGACGACGAATTATACGTATTTCTGTCGGGAGATGGCGCATTATCACTATATTGAAACTGATGTTTTGCCCAATTTGGATAAAGATCTTAATGAGTTACGCATTTTAGTGGCAGGGTGTTCCAGTGGGCAAGAATGTTATACCTTATTGATGATGCTAGAAGAATATCGCTTGTTGCATGTATTGCCTTCGATTGCGATGGTTGGTTGTGATATTAACAATGCGGTATTACAAGAAGCAAGAAATGCTACTTACCCTATCAGGGCATTAAAAGAAATACCGGAAAGCTGGCAAAAACGTTATTTGCATATGGATGAAAACAATGAAAACTTCACGATATCGCCGAAATTGCAGGCGCAGGTGAGTTTTCAATTCCATAATGTCTTAGAACCTTTTCACACAGTGAAATATCAGATGATCATGTGTCGAAATGTCATGATTTATTTTGATGAGGCAGCTAGACGGCAGACAGTAAGAAATTTATGCAAGAATTTGGCAGTGCATGGATACCTTGTGTTAGGGCATGCGGAAGTTTTGATGGAGATACCCCAGGATATGGAATATTGTGGGCATTCCATTTATCGAAAAGTGTAAATACTTTGCATAAGAAAAGGGGTGAGAAAGTGGAAAACAACAGTTATCTTTTAGAAACTTTGAAAGAGTTTGGAAATATCAGCGGTGGTAATGCCGCAGCATCTCTTGCCTTGCTGATGGATACACAGGTATATTTATCAGTTAGCAAAGTGGATAAAATGACACAATTGGATTTAAAAACAAATGATCTAAGAGTGGAAGAACATATGATCAGTATTCTATTGCCATTTGACGGTGATATGGAAGGAATGTTGTTGTTTTTACTCAATCAGACCTTTGCCCAAACCTATTTAAAAAAGGTGATGCAACGGGATGTGTGTGCATATCAACTCCAAGAACAGGAATTAAAAATGTTAGAGGAAACTGCTAGCATTATGGCGAGTGCGTTTATGGAAGGAATTGCCTCGTATTTAAAATATGCTATCCGCATTCAGCAGCCAAGCATTACCATGGATATGAAGGGCTCCATCTTGAATGAAGTCTTAACAATGGCCGTACAGGATCAACATCAGGCGCTTCGCATTTCCCGAAGCTTCTGGGTGTCATCCTGTGAAACACCTAATGAGCTGATTTTTCTTGTTAAGGGAAACAGTGTTGATAAGCTATGCGCATCATTGGAGGTGAGTAGATGAAAGAAATCTTGGCAAAAGCCGGAGAAATCGTAGTTGGTGATCGTAATAGTATCATCACTGCTAAAGCACTTGGCTCTTCTTTAGGTATTTGCCTATATGATTCCTATGACCGTTGTGGCGGTTTTGTAGAATGTCTGTTACCTAAATGCACAAAGGATGAGCGTAGTTGTTATGTGGATGTCGGTATCCAGCAGCTATATGATCAAGTGACATCTATTTCTGAAAGTCACCAGCCTTTGATCGCGAAACTGATAGGGGGAGCAAGCTTGTTTCAGGGAAAGAATCAACAGCATGAAGATGATATCGGTCATCGAAACATCAAAATGGCCTATGATGTACTGATGCAGCTGCATATACCTGTTGTGGCTGCGGATGTCGGGGATACCTTTGGAAGAACATTGCACTTTCATTTAGATGATGGAAATGTGTATATTGAGACAAAACGAGATTTTATATATCATATCTAGGAGGATGACAAATGCAAAAGTTAAGAAGTATGAAAATATCAAAACAGCTGATTCTGACATTTGGTATCACTGTAATCATGTTTTTGAGTATTATTGTTACAGCTTTATATAGTGCGGCAACGATTTCCGATAATTATACAGATTTTTATGAAAAATCATTTGAAGTGGTAAAGACAAGTATGTCTACCCGCATTAAGAATATGGAAACGGTGCTTGCCGTAACCAAATCTTTGGCATATCACGACAAAGAAGAACAGGCCGCATTAAAGAAAGAAATTATGGAAAGTGTTACGGTTGTTGAAGAAAATTTAGGGCAGATGGACATGATGGATGATGCCTTAGTATCGGATGCAGAAGTCAGTAAGTTAACATCGGCATTAAATGAATTAAAAAATAATCGAGATAAGGTTTTAGATTTAATTGAACAGGAAAAATATGATGAAGCATCGAAGCTTTATCAGAATAAATATGAAGCTAGTTCCATAAAAATGCGAAATGAATTATCAAGTTTAGAGGCGAAAGTGAAAAAAGATGCTGCTCAAGCCTATAGTGATGGAAAATCAACCATTTCGAGAATGATGATCTTTATCGCTCTTACTTCAGTTATCATGGTGATCTTCCTTATTGCCATGTGGATTTGGGTATACCGTAATATCTCCCATCCAATCATTGAAATAAAGAAAGCAGCACGCGAATTATCAGAAGGCAATTTAAGAACAGAGATACAATATGAAAGTGGAAATGAACTTGGCGAATTGGCTGACAGCATGCGAGAAACAGTGAAAACTTTATCGTATTATAGTGATGAGATTGCCAAAAGTATGCGAATGATGGGCAATGGCAAATTAAATTATCGCAGTAATGTTAAATTCAAAGGGAACTTTATTGAACTTGGTACGGCTTTGGATGAGATATCAGAGCTGTTAAGCAATGCCATTATGAAAATCAGCACCAGTGCTGAATTAGTATCTGGGGGTGCTCAGCAAGTATCGAATGGGGCACAAATTCTTTCTCAAGGAGCCAGTGATCAAGCAGGCTCTATTCAGGAATTGGCTGCCAATATCAATGAATTATCACAAAGTGTAAAAAGCAATGCTGATGATGCTATCGTTGTTAGCGAATATGCGAATAATTTGAAGAATCAGATCATGGAAAGTCATGAACAAATGGAAAATATGTTAAAGGCAAATCATGAAATTAATGAAAATTCCAGCAATATCACAATGATCGTAAAAGAAATTGAAGATATTGCATTCCAAACCAATTTATTAGCTTTAAATGCTGCGGTTGAGGCTGCCAGAGCAGGAGAAGCAGGGAAAGGTTTCTCAGTGGTTGCGGCAGAAATTCGTAATCTTTCAGCGAAAACAACAGAAGCTAGTAAGTTGACCAGTGAATTGATTCGTAAGACAAGTCTATCGATCGAAAGCGGTAGTAAAATGATGGATAAAACATCTATAACATTACAAAATGTCGTAGAAAATGCACAACAAGTAACGGCCAATGTCGAGCGTATCAGTGATGTCAGCGTGCAACAATCAAAGGCGATTAGCCAAGTACGTCAAAGTATTGAACAAATATCTGAAATCGTTCAAGGCAATTCAGCTACATCAGAAGAAAGTGCAGCAGCCAGTGAAGAATTGGCAGCGCAGGCACAGGTGCTTCGTGAATTAGTTAATGATTTTGAAATATAAGAATATGGATAAGGAAGGTAGAAAATTTATGACAAAAAGAATACTTATTGTAGATGATGCTATATTTATGCGAACCATGTTGAAAAACATCCTTACGAAGGATACGGCTTATACCTATGATATCGTAGAAGCCAAAGATGGTGTAGAGGCGATAACTTTTATTGATGAACAGGAGTTTGATTTGGTATTAATGGATATTACGATGCCCAATATGGGAGGTATCGAAGCATTAAAAATAATAAAAGAAAAAAAGGCGAAATTACCGGTTGTCATGTGTTCGGCTATGGCTCAGGAAGCAATGGTAGTGGAAGCTATCCGTATTGGCGCTACCAGCTTTATCGTTAAGCCTTTTAATGCAAATGATGTTATTGAAGTTGTGCATAAGATCGTGCAGGAAGCTGTGTGATGATGTATGCTGAAAAATTATTCAGATCTTAATGCCCTGGCACGCGATGCCTTGCAAGAAATTGGTAATATCGGAACAGGAAACGCATTAACCGCGTTATCGTCTATGATTCATCAGACAATTCATTTACAAACACCTGCTGTACGTATTGTTCCTTATCAGGATGCTCAGGAATTATTAGGTGGCGCACAGACGGTAAAGGTAGGCATTTTAATTGAAACAAGTGGTGATATGAATGGAATCTTTATGTTTTTGTTAAATGAGACATTCACCCGTCAATTATTAGAAGGTGTATTAGGTAAAAGTACGATTGATCTTCGTGAACCTGATGAAATGTCACAAAGTGCTATTTGTGAAATTGGTAATATCATGTGCTGTTCTTATATAAATGCCATTGCTTCTATGACAGGCATGCAGATACATGTATCGGTTCCATCCTCATGCACAGACATGGCAGGCTCCTTGCTAAGTGTACCAATGATACATTTTGCACAAATGGGCGATGAGCTATTGTTTATTGAAAATTGTTTCCGTATTAATGCATGTGATTTTGTCAGTCATGTATTATTTCTACCAGAGCTTTCCTCTATTGAACACTTGTTGGAAAGATTGGGAGTTTCCTAATGCAAAAGAAGGTCATAGGAATTGGCGCTGCAGCGATAGGCAAAGAAGATGATGTTTTAATTTCCTATGCACTTGGTTCCTGTGTGGGTATTTGCTTATATGATCCTGTCGCCAAAATCGGTGGTATGGTTCATATCTTGTTGCCGGATAGCAAGTTAATACCTGATAAGCCAGATGTTTATCGTTATGCGGATACAGGGATTACGGCTTTATGTACAAAGATGCAGATAAAAGGGGCAGTGCGATCACGCATGTATGCGAAAGTTGCAGGAGGAGCATGTATGTTCGCCAGTGAAATCAGTACGAATATTGGCAAACGCAATGTGAATGCGGTTCGCCAGATCTTACAAAATTTAGCAATCCCTATCAAAGGGGAAGATGTCGAAAAAAACTATGGTCGCTCTATCTGGTTTTATTGTAGTGATGGCCTTGTCAAAGTGAAGTCCGCAAGAAATATCAATATAGAAATATAAGGAGAAACGCGTATGGAAAAGAATGGGAAGATTCTGGTAGTTGATGACAGTATCATGATCACCAGTCAGGTGGAACGGATTTTAAAATCGGAAACAATGGAATTAAAAATTGCCCATGATGGGAAACAGGCGATGCAAACAGTCATGGATTTTCAACCCGATCTCATTTTACTGGATGTAGAATTACCGGATACAAATGGCTTCACGCTATATGAAGAGATTCAAAAAAGAGCACCTCAAAATACCAAAATTATCTTCTTAACATCCCGTGATGATCATGATGCGGTATTGACAGGTATGACCCTTGGGGCAAGCGATTATATCAAAAAACCATTTGATGCCGACGAGCTACTGATTCGCATTATGTCGCAGTTGCGTACGAAACATAAAGAAGATGAGTTACAGAAAATGGAAGAGAAGGCGAGTGTATTGCATAATTTGGCATTTCGCGATGCATTAACCGGATTATTAAATCGCAATTATGTCGATCAAAAATTAAAGAATACATTGGATATCAATATTCCGATGATGTTAATCATTGCCGATATTGATGATTTTAAATATGTAAATGATTATTTCGGTCATGAAATCGGCGATATGGTTTTAATTGGTATTGCCAGTACGCTTGCTGCAACAGCTGCGAAATGGGAAGTGATACGCTGGGGCGGTGAAGAATTCCTCATCGTGTTTAAAGGTGTAACGCAACAAGACTGTACAGAGGTGGCGGAACAGATCCGTTATGCTGTAGAACATCTTCCTTTTCATAGTAATGGAGAAGATTTTCACTGTACGCTCACACAAGGCATCACCTGTTATGATCATGCATTGACCTTCTCAGAAAACGTTGAGATGGCAGATAAAGCTTTATATTATGGAAAACGTCATGGAAAAAATTGTTTTATCTGTTATGAGCATATGAAAGATCTGAAGGCAGGCGAAGTATTATGAGTTTTTTCGATGACAGTCTGTTAGATATGCTGGATGTATATATATATGAATCCAATGATCTTTTTGAACAACTGGATCGTATCCTATTGACACATCAACAAGATCACGCATTAACGAAAGAGGACATACATGCCATTTTTCGTGTCATGCATACGACGAAAAGCTCATCTGCGATGATGAATTTGACTGAGATTGCCAATTGTATGCATCGTTTAGAAGATGTGTTTGGCATTTTACGTGATGATCCACAACGCCTACAGTCTCATGAAGATACATTATTCACCCTTTTGTATGATGTATCTGATTTTATGCATCAGCAATTGGATATCATGAAGCAGGAATCTTATCAACCAGCGGATCCATCTTTTTTTATCAAGCGTATTGAAGAGCTGATGAATGCACTGCAACATAAAGAAGATGCAGAGACTAGTAAGATACCTAAACAAATACAAAAGCCAATCCCTGAACCTGAAAAAGCGGTCGGTGCGAATACGTTTTATTTACATCTTTTATACGAAGAAGGTTGTATGATGGAAAATGTAAGAGCCTATATGATGGTCTTACAATTAAAACCACTATGTCAACAATTGCATACATATCCTGAAGAATTAGAAAACAATAAGGATGCGGCATCTTATATCCAACAACATGGATTTTATCTGGCAATTACAAGCGACCATCCTGAACAGGCGATGAAGGTGGCACAGAATGCTTTATTTGTTCAAAGTTGTAAGCAGAAAGCATTAAAAGACACTCCATTTGCTCATGATGAGAAAAAGATGAATAAAAAAGTTGGTACATTAAAAGAACAGAAAGAAACATTTTTATCTGTAAGAACCGATAAATTAGACGAATTACAAAATCTGATTGGTGAAATGATGATTGCTAGAGAAACTTTAAAAGTGTATATGCAGACAACTGGTAATGATGCTATGGTAGATTTTTATAAACAAACCTTTGATAAGTTATATGATCATTTAGAAGAGGTCGTTATGTCTATACGGCTTGTCCCAATGGCTATTTTAGTACCTAAATTATCACGTGTGGTACACGATGTGGCGGTGAAAGAGGGAAAAGATGTGGTATTTAAGGTTGAAGGAGAAGATACGGAATTTGATAAAGAAATTGTTTATCGTCTTTTTGAACCGTTGATGCATTTATTACGCAATGCGGTTGACCATGGTCTGGAAAGTAAAGAAGAGCGTTTACGCAATAAGAAATCGTCGCAGTGCGAAATTATCTTGAACGTTGAGCAAAGCAATGGTGAAGTAAAAATTCAGGTAAAAGATGATGGGCGAGGATTAAATGCTCAAAGGATACGCGAAAAAGCGATAGCAAAGGGATTATTAGCAAAAGATGCACAAATAAGTGATCAGGAATTATATCAGTTTCTATTGATGCCAGGCTTTTCAACAAAAGAAGAAATCAGTGAAATCAGTGGCCGCGGTGTAGGTTTGGATGTGGTGAAACAGATGATTAATTCCAGTAACGGTCGATTAGCAATACAAAGTGAAGCAGGGAAAGGAACATCTTTTATCCTTTATCTGCCTTTGACACTTTCCATCATACCGGCACTGATCATTCGCTGTCATACGATTGTTTATGCAATTCCTATTCATGCGATTGAACATTTCTGTCCTTGGGATACTAATGTTTTTAGCGTACAAGGCCAACATGTGTATTATCGTTATAAGGAGATGAGTCTGCCTGTATTATTTCTTGATGAACTTTATCAACAAGTGGGGGATAAAACCATGCAAGAGCGTAAGAATAAGACCCTTATCATCTTAAATAGTCAAGGGATGAAGGCGGTATTGGCCGTTGATGAAGTCATCGAAACGCGAAATATCGTCGATAAGCCACTTCCAGGCGTATTACAAGATACGTATCAGCAGCATACAGGTATCAGTGGCTATAGTTTGTTAGGAGATGGACATATTTGTTATGATCTTCGTGCGGAAACTTTATTAAAAAATGCTTGGAAAGGCAGGGAATAATATGCAATATATCGGTTTTGATATTCAAGAGACACATTATGGCATAGCCTCAGACAATATTATTGAAATATTACAAGATGGTGTGATTACACCATTGCCTTGTGCACCACAAGGAGTTTGTGGCATGACCCATTATCAGGGAAGAAGTTATCCAGTTCTTGATTTATATGATATATTGGAAGTACCGGTTGATACATCGCTTAGCTGTATGATCATGGTAGAAACAAAACAGCATTATTATTTTGTGAATGTGCATACCATACCCTATTTGTTTGAAGATGGTGAAGCTATGGAGGTTCCTAAGGCTTTAGCAGACAGTGATATAGCAATCAAGCAGATTTTTAAGTGGCATGATCGCATGCAATTGATTATTTCGACAGAAAAATTATTTGCTTTTTTATTAGAACGTTTTCGCCATACGGCTTATCCATGGTGATAGTCATGCAGACATCCATATGAAGATGTCTGTTTTTTTGAATGGATGGTAGTCATATGTAGGAAGAAGGCAGAACATAAAAAGTTTCTAATACGTATCAGGAACAATAATATGATGATAAATGAAAAAGATATGTAAAAAATGATTATATTTTATGAAAACGATGAAAAGGTGGTTGACGGATTCCCAAAATAGGTGTAACCTAAACATAATCATATAAGGGAGGCAGTCATTATGGAAATTGAATACGTACAGGCAAAAACATTAAAGGAAAAACCCGCTTGGGATCAAAACCTTGGCTTTGGTAAATACTTTACGGATTATATGTTCACAATGGATTGGACAGTAAATAAAGGTTGGCACAATGCTAAAATAGAACCCTATGCGCCTATTTGTTTGGATCCGGCAACTCTGGTTTTACATTATGCACAGGAAACTTTTGAAGGTTTGAAAGCTTATAAAAGTAAGGATGGAAACGTACTTTTATTTCGCCCGGAAATGAATGCACGACGTTTTGCGAACTCAAATCGTCGTTTATGCATGGAAATTCTACCGGAAGAAATGTTTGTCGAGGCGATTGAAAAATTAGTAGCTCATGAAGTAGATTGGATTCCTACTGCAGAGGGAACCTCATTATATATCCGTCCATTCATGTTTGCTACAGAAGCAGCTGTTGGTGTGCATCCAAGCAGTGCCTATAAGTTTGTGATTATTTTATCACCAGTAGGTGCTTATTATCCGGAAGGTGTAAATCCGGTAAAAATCTATGTAGAAGATGAATATGTGCGAGCAACTAAGGGAGGCACAGGCTTTACAAAATGTGGAGGTAATTATGCCGCTAGTATTGCAGCACAGGTAAAAGCAGAAAAATTAGGCTATACACAGGTATTGTGGCTAGATGGTGTAGAACGTAAATATGTGGAAGAAGTTGGAACCATGAATGTCATGTTCAAAATTGATAATAAGATCATTACCGCACCATGTGATGGAACAGTATTGCCGGGAGTTACACGTGATTCTATTTTACATATCTTAAAAGATTGGGGATATGAAGTAGAAGAGCGTCACTTATCTATTGATGAGTTAATGGAAGCGGGAAGAAAGGGTAAGCTAGAGGAAGCGTTTGGTACAGGAACGGCTGCTGTTATTTCACCAGTAGGAGAACTTTATTATAAGGGTGAGACCGTAACAATCAATGATTTTAAAACGGGGGAACTGACTCAGAAATTATACGACACCTTGACAGGTATTCAATGGGGAAATGTAAAAGATACGTATGGTTGGACACGTATTGTTAAATAAACATTAAGCGAATAAAAAAACGGTTTTGACCGTTTTTTTTTTTTTTTTGTGGCGGGCATGCCACATATCTAGGGTGAAAATCCCTCGGGGCGTAGTTATCGA